>JAOAHY010000003.1 GCA_026414995.1 Caldisericia bacterium
TATCACTTTTTGTTGGCTTTGCTGCAATGTTTTCAGCAATTGTAATTGGTGTCATTATTGGTGCGCTTGCTGGTTATTATGGAGGTATACTTGATACACTTCTAATGAGATTTACAGATATTATGTTTTCTATTCCTGTTTTACCTCTTTTAGTTGTTTTAGCATCAGTTATTCCTGGTGGTGGTATATGGAAAATAGTTCTTGTTATTGCAATTTTTGGTTGGATGGTTGATGCAAGATTAGTTAGAGGTGTTTATCTTTCATTAAAAGAACAAGAATTTGCTGAAGCAGCAAGAGCAATTGGTGCTTCAAATTCAAGAATAATATGGAGACATCTTCTTCCTAATTCAATGGCTCCAATTATTGTCTCTGCAACTCTTGCAATTGGTGGAAATATAATTTACGAAGCATCTTTAAGTTACCTTGGTTTTGGAATTATGCCTCCAACTCCTTCTTGGGGAAATATGCTTCAAAATGCACAAAGTGCAATGTTTAATGCTCCATGGCTTATTTGGTTTCCTGGACTTGCGTTATTTATAACAGTACTTGCATTTAACTTTCTTGGAGATGGGTTAAGAGATGCTCTTGACCCAAGATTAAAGATATAAAGCAAAGGGAGAATTTAATGAAGAATGAAGTTTTATTAGAAACAAGAGATCTAAAAACTTATTTTTACACTGATGAGGGTATTGTTAGAGCAGTTGATGGAGTTGATATTAAGATCAATGTAGGTGAGACACTTGGTTTAGTAGGAGAATCTGGATGTGGCAAATCAGTAACCTCTCTTTCAATAATGAGACTTGTACCATGGCCTCCTGGAAAAATTGTTAGTGGTGAAATAATTTTCAAAGGAGAGGATTTGTTAAAGAAATCAGAAGAAGAGATGAGAAGAATTAGAGGAAGCCAAATTTCAATGATTTTTCAGGAACCAATGACTTCATTAAATCCTGTTTTTACAGTTGGATTTCAAATAAGTGAAGCAATTCTTATTCATCAAGATGTAACAGAGGAGGAGGCAAAAAAGAGGGCAATTGAGATGTTAAATTTAGTAGGAATTCCAGATCCTGATAAAAGATACAACGAATATCCACATCAACTTTCTGGTGGTATGAGACAGAGAGTTATGATAGCAATGGCTTTATCATGCAATCCTGATCTTCTAATTTCAGATGAGGCAACAACTGCTCTTGATGTCACAATTCAAGCTCAAATTCTTGAACTCATGAAGGATCTTAAGAGAAAAATTGGAATGGCAATATTAATGATTACCCATAACCTTGCAATAATTGCTGAAATGGCAGATAATGTTGCAGTTATGTATTCTGGAAAAATTGTAGAATATTCTGATGTTAAAACAATTTTTAAATCTCCACAACATCCATATACATATGGCCTTTTAAATTCAATTCCACTTGTAACTAAGAGAAGAAAGAAAGGTGAAAGAT
Organism: Caldisericia bacterium; assembly: GCA_026414995.1. Taxonomy (NCBI): domain Bacteria; kingdom Pseudomonadati; phylum Caldisericota; class Caldisericia; species Caldisericia bacterium. The sequence goes on from JAOAHY010000003.1 coordinate 1,446, forward strand.
TACCTATTATTGAGGGAGTTGTTCCAAATCCATACCATCTTCCAAAAGGTTGCTACTTCCATCCAAGATGCCCATATGCAACTAAAATTTGTAGAGAAGAAGAGCCACGCTTAGAAGAAATCTCACCTAATCACTTTGTTAAATGTTGGAACTATTTAAAACCTAATATGGGGGTATAAGATGGCTGAACCATTGGTAAGTGTTAAGAATTTGAAGAAGTATTTCCCAATTCATGGTGGAATACTTGGCGGAGTTATAGCACATGTAAAAGCGGTTGATGATATTTCTTTTGATATTTATGAAGGTGAAACTGTTGGTCTTGTTGGTGAATCTGGTTCAGGAAAAACAACAGTTGGTAAAACAATTTTAATGCTTTATCCACCAACATCAGGAGAAATTAAATTTCTAGGACAAGTAATAAATAAACTTAAAGGCGAAGAGTTAAGAAGAATGAGAAGAAATATGCAGATAATTTTCCAAGATCCATATGGCTCACTTAATCCAAGAATGCCTATTTCTGAAATAATTGGAGAGCCCTTAGTAGTACATGGTCTTGTGAAAAATAAAAAAGAGATGATTGATAGAGTAGTTGAAGTTATGGAAATGGTTGGTTTGAGACCTGAATATATTAATAGATACCCTCACGAATTTTCTGGTGGTCAAAGACAAAGAATTGGAATAGCAAGAGCAATAATTTTAAATCCAAAATTTGTTGTTTGTGATGAACCAGTTAGTGCTCTTGATGTTTCAATTCAATCTCAAGTAATAAATCTTTTAAATGAATTACAAGAAAAATTAAAATTAACATATCTTTTTGTTGCACATGATATGGCAGTTATAAGGCACATGTGCGATAGAATTGTAGTTATGTACCTTGGAAAAATTATGGAAATAGCACCAAATGATGAACTTTTTGATAATCCACTTCATCCTTACACTCAAGCTTTACTTTCTGCAGTTCCAATTCCAGATCCTGAAATTAAAAAAGAAAGAGCAGTTCTTCAAGGAGATATTCCATCTCCTATAAATCCACCGAAAGGTTGTGTTTTCCATACAAGATGTCCAATTGCAATGCCAGTATGTAAAGAGGTTGTCCCTGAACAAAGAGAAATAAAACAAGGTCATTTTGTTTCATGTCATGCTGTTAAATAAATAAAATTAAAAGGGGCTCTTCGGAGCCCCTTAAAAATTTTATGAAAATAAAAGTTAAAATAACCCCCAATTCTAAGATCAATAAAATAGTTTTATTTAAAGAATCCACTCTATTTATAAAAATTTCAAAACCGCCTATTAATAATAAAGCGAATTCAGAACTATTAAAATTTCTTGAAGATATTTTTGAAGTTAAAGGTGTAAAAATAATTTATGGAGAGAGGGGGAGAGAAAAATTAATTGAAATACCAATTGATGAAAATTCATTTCTTGAAAAAATTAAAATGATTTTAAATTAAAATTTTGGTAATATATATTTTATGAAATATATTTACTTTGTAATCTTCTCTTCTATTTTTATCTTTTTAGATAGAATTTCAAAATATTTTGTAATAAAAAATATAAAATATGGAGATAGTATAAAAATTTTAGGGAATTTTTTAAAATTTGAAAGAGTTGATAATAGAGGTGGAATTTTTGGTCTTTTTCCAAATGGAAAATATATTTTTATTACTCTTTCAATAATTGCATTAATAATAATCTTTATTTTTTTTATTAAATATGAATTTAAATTTACATTATTTATTTTTCTTCTATCTTTAATATTTTCTGGAATAACTGGAAATTTAATTGATAGAATTTTTTATGGTTTTGTTGTTGATTTTATAAGTGTCAAAAACTTTCCAGTTTTTAATCTTTCTGATTCATATATTACAATTGGAGTTATTTTAATTGTTTTTTATTTATGGAGAGAAGAGTTATAAAGTTAGTTTCAAATGAGCATGGCGAGAGATTAGACTCATTTTTAAAAAAAAATTTAATAGAATATAGCAGGGAGTATCTTAAAAGTTTAATAAAAGATGGAAAAGTAACTGTTAATGGTGAAATTAAAAAACCATCTTACAAAATTAAGGAAAAAGATATAATTGAAGTGATAATTCCTGAACCAAAAGAGTTATCAATTAAACCAGAAAATTTAAATATTGAAATTATATATGAAGATGATGACATAGCGATTGTGAATAAACCTCAGGGAATGTTAACACATCCAACTGGAAAGAAAAAAGAAAATACACTTGTCAATGCACTTCTTTTTCACCTTAAAAATCTTTCTCAAATCGGTGGTGTATTGAGACCTGGAATTGTTCATAGATTGGATAAAGATACATCAGGTCTTCTTGTTATAGCAAAAAATGATTTTTCTCATCAAATTCTATCAAGAGATTTAAAAGAGAGAAAAATAAAAAGAATATATTATGCATTAGTTAAGGGAGAAGTGAATCAAAATGAAGGAACTATTTCTATACCTTTAACTAAAAATTTCAAATCAAAAAAGTTTGTTAAGCCATCTCTTCTTGGAAAAGAAGCAGAAACTCATTTTAAGGTAATAAAAAGATATAAAGATTTTACCTTACTTGAGATTTCGCTCAAAACTGGTAGAACACATCAGATCAGGGTTCACTTAAGTTTTATTGGATATCCAATAGTTGGTGATAGAGTTTATGGGATTTCAATACCTCAATTGAAAGGACAACTTCTTCATGCTAAAAAATTAATTTTAAACCATCCAAGAACAGGGCAAAGATTAGAATTTGATTCTCCAATCCCCGATTATTTTGAGAATTTTTTAAAGAATCTTCAAGAATTCAGTAAATAAATTGTTTGGAGAAAGGGGTTTAGAAGAAAATTCTGGGTGGTATTGAACTCCAATATAAAAAGGGTGCTCACTATATTCAACAATTTCAACCTCTCCATCCTTGTTTCTTCCAGAAATAATAAATCCTCCTTGATTTAATTCTTTAATAAAATCAAGATTAAATGTATATCTGTGTCTATGTCTCTCCTTTATAAAAGTTTGTTTATAAATTGAATGTGCTTTAGTATTTTCTTTAATTATAATTTCACTCTCTCCTAATCTCATTGTTCCACCAAGTAACTTTATATCTCTCTGTGAAGAAAGAAGATCAACTACTGGGTAGGGAGTTTCTTTTTCAAATTCTGTTGAATTTGCCTCTTTATAACCAATTACATTTCTAAAAAATTCAATTAATATAATTTGAAGTCCAAGACAAATTCCAAGAAGTGGTTTTTTGTTTTCTCTTGCATATTTTGCTCCATTAATCATACCCTCTATTCCTCTTTTTCCAAAACCACCTGGAATTATTATTCCATCGACTCTTTCAAGATTTTTATATAAATTTTCAATATCTTCAGAAGAAATCCATTCGATTTCAACATTTATTCCTAATTCAACACTAGAATGAACAAGAGCTTCCTTTAAAGAAAGATATGCATCTTTTAATTCAACATATTTCCCTAAAATGCCTACTTTTTTAGTTTTAGCACCTTTATTTATTTTTGATGTAAAATTTAACCAATTTGAGATTTCTAAATCTCTTTTTTCATTAAAAATACTATCTAAAATAGTTTTGATGTTTGAATTTAATAGAACCTCTGGAACTAAATAGTGGGATTCAAGATCCTTGACAGGAATTATTTTTTCTATTGGAATTCCAAGATAACGAGAAAGTTTTTCTCTTTCTTGAAGTCCTATATCTTTCTTACTCCTTAAAAATAAAATATCGGGGTATACTCCTAAACTTCTTAACTCTTTAACAGAGTGTTGAGTAGGTTTCGTTTTTAGTTCTTCTGTTGTTTCAAGATATGGTACATAAGTTACATGAAAAAAGAAAACATCTTTCTCTTCAATTTTTAATTCAGATGACGCTTCAATAAAAGGAAGAGATTCTATATCACCAACAGTTCCACCAATTTCAGTTATAATTATTTCACAGTTATCTTTTTTAATTACATCTTTTATACAATTTATAATTTCTTGAGTTAAATGTGGTATAACCTGTATTGTCTGACCTAAAAAATCACCTTTTCTCTCTTTTTCAATTATTGTTTTGTAAAGATATCCACTTGTAATATTATTATATCTTGACAGATTTTGATTTAAAAATCTCTCATAATGACCAATATCAAGATCAACTTCACCACCATCTCTTGTAACAAAAACTTCTCCATGTTGGTAAGGATTCATTGAGCCAGCATCTACATTTAGATATGGATCAAATTTTAACATTGATACATTGTAACCCATATTTTTAATTATGAGACCAAGAGATGATGCTAAAATTCCTTTACCTAAGGAGGACATTACTCCTCCTGTTAAAAATATAAATTTTGCCATATGTTTTTAGATTATATCTCTATTTTTTCCATCACCTCAACTTCTACATGTGCTATATCGATTATTTTGCTTATTGCCTCAATAAGTGCTTTACCCATATCAGATTCGAGACCTTTTTTCCATTTATCAAGTGATTCAACTGTATATTTAACATAAAAAATATTTGCCTCTCCATAAAGAGGCTTATAAACATCATAATCTTTTGCTCCCCACTCTTTTTGAACTGGCATAAACTCATTTAGCCACTTTTTAAAATCTTCAATTGTTTTTCCCTCTCTTAATTTATCCTTATAAATGATGTAAAACATTTAAATCACCTCCTTTTTAATTTTATCTTCTACTTTAATTATCCAAATTTTAATTCATTTTTCAAATTTAACAAGTTAAATGAAATGCCCCAGCTTTTCTTTTATTATCTATTTCATTAAATTTTTTCACTGCTTCCTTTGTTTTTAAAATATAATATTCAATTTTTTCATCTTTAAGTTTTTTAATTAAATCTTCGCTTACTCTCATTAAACCATTTGCACCTGTTCCAATTATTAAAACTTCTGGCTTATACTTCAAAACTTCAAAAAGATCTGCTTCTTTTAGTAAATGTCCTTCTTCTCTCCACCAATTTTCTATTATTTTATCCTCTATAATAATTAAATCACTTTTATAAACTTTACCTTCAATTATAATTTCGCCAAATTCATAAGAATCTATTATCATAGTTTATACCCAATTTTTCTTAAAAACTCTTTTCTTTTATTTTTATCTTCATCGCTCTCAAAACCCAGTGGTGATTCACCATCAACAACGCCTAAAACTCCTCTGCCTTGTTGTGTTTCTACAACAATTACTTCTATTGGATTTGCGCTCGCAGCAAAAATTCTTACCACTTCCTCAACCATTTTTATTCTATTCAAAACATTAATAGGATAAGCATCTTTTAAAAATATTACAAATATATGTCCAGCACCAATATTCATTGCATTTTCTTTTGCAAGTTCAATTAAATTGTCATCATTTCCTGCAAATCTTATAAGTCTTGGACCAGATGATTCATTAAATGCAATTCCAAATTTAATTGATGTTGAACTTGTAATCAATGTTTCATATAAATCTTCTACGGTTTTTATAAAATGTGATTGACCAATTATCACATTTAAATTCTCAGGATTTTTAATTTTAATTACTTTGATTTCCATAAAAATCAACCTCCTTATTATTCAACTAAAATTTCTAAAATATTAATAGGAATATTAATTTTTATTTCATCAATTCTAATTGGAAATCCAAATACATAATTTATAAAATCATATCTTTTTTCTTCAAATTGAACATTTAAATATACATCTCCGCTCTTTTTTGAAATGATTTTTATAAAGTCTGAAAAAGGTGAGTCAAGATTAATATTTGTGAGTTCTTTTACTAATTCATAAGATAAGAAGCAATACACCTTTGGATAAATTTTTATGTTTTTTATAAAAATTTCCTCATTTTCTTTAAGCTCACCAATTTTAATTTTTTTATTATAAGTTTCACTTTCTTTTAAATATACTTTCCAACCGAATCCAATTAAATAATTTTTGTTAATATTTTTTGATATAAAAAAAAGAAAAACATAAAAAATTAAAATAAAGATAATTAAGATTATAGCTTTTTTCATAATCATTAACATTATAACACTATTTATGATATAATTTTACGATATAGTTTTTAGGAGAGATTATATGAATTATGAAGTTATTAAGATTGCTTTAACTATTTTTTCAATTAGAGTTGTTGGAATAACAATTTCAAGTTTTAGAACAATTCTTATGGTTAAGGGTGAAAAACTTTTAACATTTATTTCCTCATTCTTTGAAACTGTACTTTATGTAATTGGTTTAAATCTTGTTTTGCAACATCTTGATAACTTCTTAAATTTATCTATTTATTCTCTTGGTTTTGCAGTTGGAAATTATATAGGAATGGTCATTGATGAGAAATTGGGAATTGGATATGAAACATTTATTGTTATTCCTACAAAATGTGATGGAGAAATAACTAAACTTTTAAGAGATGAGGGTTATATAGTGACAAAAGTTAAAGGAGAAGGTTTGAAAGGTGAAAAAGATGTACTTTATGTTACCTTAAAAAGAAAGGATATTAAAAAATTTGAAAATCTTATTAAAGAGTTTGATAAAGAGGCATTTTATTTTACACTTGAAACAAAAAAAGCAAGAAAATTTACATACTTGACAAAACATTAATTTCTGTTAAACTCAATTCGTACCTTGAAGGTACTAAACAATTTTTTAGGAGGAAGCATTAGCATGATTAAAGGTAAAGTTAAGTGGTTTGACTCATCAAAGGGCTATGGGTTTATTACAAGAGATGATGGTGGTGAAGATGTCTTTGTACATTACACTGCTATTGAGGGGACAGGTTTCAAAACATTAAAAGAGGGCGATGCAGTTGAATTTGAAGTTCAAGAGGGAAAAAAGGGACCACAAGCAAAGAATGTTAAGAAACTTTCTTAATAGATAAGAATTTAAGAAGTTTCTAAAAAGCCCTGGAATTTCCAGGGCTTTTTTATTTTTATAGAAATTATTATAAAATTTATTAGAAGGAAAGGAGATAATTAAATTATGAAAAAAATTTTAATTTTAATAATTCTAATTTTTATATCTTTTGAAATAAATATAGTCAAAGGAGAAAATATATTTGTTGTTAAAAACACGAATCCATATGGTGAGAATTCATTTCTTTGGGCTATTGAAGAAGCAAATAAAGAAGGTGGAATAATTAAATTTGATATACCAAAAGAAGATAAAAATTTTAACGGGAAAAGCTGGACTATTTTTTTAAGAAGTAATTTACCAACAATAGAAAGAAAAATTATAATTGATGGATTGTCTCAAAATGAAAAATATACTGATTTAGAAAAAAACACCCCTTTAATTGATATTGATGCATCTTTAATAACTTCTGATTCATTGTTTACATTTAAATATGATTTTGAATTATCTGGTCTAAATTTTAAAAATTTTAAAAGCAAAGATTATATAAGAATTGAAACAAATAGGGGAACAATTAAAAATATTTCAATTGATAATGGAGACACTGGTATTCATCTTTTTAAATCAAGTAATATTAAAATTTTAAATTCTACTTTTAAAAATTTAAATTATGGCATTTATCTATATTATTCAAATTATAATATTATAGATGAAGTTAATATTGAAAATTCAACTTTTGGAATAAGATTTTATTTTTCTTCATCAAATGAAATAAAAAATTCAATTTTTAAAAATAGTCAGACTGGTATAAGAATTTTTTATAATTCACTGAGAAATAAAATATATAAAAACACCATTTTAAATAATGAAGATGGAATATTTTTAAGGGATAGTTTTGGAGAAAAGAATGATTTATTTGAGAATAAATTTGTTAGTAACTTAAATGGAATACATCTTTATTATGGAACAGCCTCCTTAATTTATAAAAATGAATTTTATTCAAATGAAATTGGTTTAAATATTGATTTTTTCTCTTCTGATAATTCAATATTTAATAATACATTTAAAGAAAATAATTATGGAGTTAAATTTTTTAATTCATGTGAGAAAAATATAATAAAAGAAAACATTTTTGAAAAAAATAAAAAGGGTATTTTTTTTGAAGATAAAAGCAATAGATTTAATAGTTTTTCGAAAAATATTTTTATTGATAATAATGAAAATATAAATTTAAGTGGTGGAAATGAAGGGATAACTCCAATAGAGGTTTCTTTTGCTAAAACTTTTGGAAAGAGTGTTTTGATTTCAACAAAAAGTGATAAAAAAGGTAAAATTGAAATTTTTTCTTCTGATATTTTAGGAAATAATTCAATTTCTTTTTTAGGAGAAAAAAATATCAATAATTTTGAAGAAATCTTTTATATCTTAACAAATGAAGAACTTCTTGGAAAATATATTCTCTATACTTTTACTGATGATTTATTTAATACATCTGAATTTGGAAAGGTTCTTATTGATAAAAAGGCACCATTTCTTGATCTTATTTTAAAAAAAACTACACAATCTGAAAAAGGGGGGAAAGTTGAATTTTTATCTGAAATTAAAAATTATGGAGATGAAGATATAGAAGGAGTTATATTTAAAATACAAATTCCAAGGGAATTTGGTGAGATAAATATTTTATCAAATCCTAAAGGTTCAAAATACAAGATTGAAAACAATCAAATAATAGTTGAAAATATAAAGGTAGCTAAAAATTCAAATGAATTCATTAAATTTTCTTTTTCAATAGGAGATAAAGTTACAATTAATACAAAATTTTCTCTTCATGGTGAGATAGAATATTTTCTTTATGGAAAATTAAAAATAATTGAAAAAAGTGACGAAAATGGCATAGATGATGGAGTGCCTCAGAGTTTTAACTTAGATGAACCAACTGAATTTACTATAACTGGTAAACCACAAATTTTGGTAGATATACCACAAAATTTAAATATAAACTCAAATTCTATTTTTTCATTAAAATTTTCCATCAAAAATATTGGAAATTATTTAGATAAAAATGTAAATATAAAAATTTCAATTCCAGATTCTTTTGACTATTTATCTTCAAATATTGGTCAGTTTAAAAGAGAGGAAAGAACATTTTATTTAAATTTTGATTCTATAAAGGAAAATGAAATTTATACTATAAACCTTGAATTTAAATCAAAAGAGACAATTTCTGACAAAAAAGAAAAAATTTCATTTTTATATAAAAGTGAAACAACAGAAATCAAAAAAGAGATAGATATTTTAATAAAAGGTGAAGGAAAAGAATCTCTTTCTTTAAGAGTTGAGGGAGAAAAGGAGACAAATTTATATTCTTTTTATAATATTCAAGTTTTTATAAAAAATAGTGGAACAAAAGAAGCAAAAGATAAAATTCTAAAGATTGCAGTTCCAAATAATTTTAATGTTTCAAATGAATTTGAAATTAAAAGTGGTTTTATTGAAATAAAAATAGATAAAATAGGTATAAATGAAGAGAAAAAAATAAGTTTAATTTTTAAATCTATTTCTTCATGTGATTCAATAAACACATTTGAATTTAATATTGATAATTTGATTTATAAGAAAGATGTTTTTATAAAATGTTTTAAAATTTTTCACAATCAAATTATTACTGGATTTCCTGATAGTACATTTAAGCCAGATATTCCAATAAAAAGGGTTGAAGTTGCAGCAATTTTGTCAAACACATTTATGTTAAGTAGAAGTAATTTAGAGACTTTACCAAAAGATGTAAAGGAGAGCCATTGGGGTAAAAATTATATATTAAATGTTATTTCAAGTGGTCTTATGAGTGGATACAAAGATGGTACATTTAAACCAGATGAACCACTAAAAAGATCTGAAGCAGCAGCAATTATTTTTAAAATTCTTTCATTAGAAGAAGACTTTGGAAATTACTTTAAAGATATTCCTTCTTCATATTGGGCAAAAGGAATAATAGGAGGAGTCTATAAAAGTGGAATTATTTCAGGTTATAAAGATAAAACTTTTAAAGGCGAGAAGAGTGTAACAAGGGCTGAATTTTTGGTTATGCTTCTAAAAGCAATTGGAAGAGAAGGGAATCTTGGTGAGATAAATAAATTTAAAGATTTAGATAAAAATCACTGGGCATATAAATATATTCTTGAATCAACAATACCACATATACTTATTAATCCTCAAAGAATAAAAGAAATAAAATTAGGACAAAGAGTGTTGCCTATATTTATTGAAAAAGATACTTCATTTTTACAAATTCTTAAAATAGGTGACAAATTAAAAGTATCTATTCCATTTCTATATGAGGATTTAAAAGAAATAGAAGTTGAAATTTTAGAAAACGGATTTAAATTGAATCCCTAAAATTTTAATTTAAAAAGAAGTAAGTAAATTAAAATTAACAAAATAGAAGAAAAAGAAATTGATGTTGTTAAACTTTTATACATTTTAGATATCTCACATTTAAAATAATTCATAGTTACAATTAGACAAAGATGAAGCGGAGAGAAAAGAATCCCACAAACTGCACCACTATAGGCAAGTCCCATTAAAGAGAAAGAAAGAGTTCCATTTGGATAAAAAAGATTTAAAATTATTGGGTATGATATTGCAACACCCATAGATGTTAAACCAGTTAAAAATGCACTTATAAATGGCATTAAAAAAATAATAAGAAAAGGAGATATTTTAAGAATTGAAAGTGAAATTGATATATCATTTGCTATTCCAGAATTTAAAAGGTTTCTAAAGAAATAAACACCTATTGGTAAAAATAAATTATCTAAATTTATAGATTTTTTAATATAATCTATTAATTCTTTTTTATTTGGTTTTAAAAATAAAATAGAGAGAATAAGAGAGATTCCGATTGCAAATACAACCTCAAAATTAAAAACAAGGATAAGAATTAAAATTAAAAGAATTGGTGAAAAATATTTTAGAAAATTTTTAAAACTTCCATCTTCACTTTTATTTTCTGGTACATAAACTCCCTTAAAACCAATTAAAATTCCTACAAAAACAAGAACCAAGGGAATAAAAATGTGAGCAAGTAGTGCACTTCTAATTGAAACATTTAAAAATTTTGCAGCAAGAATTATACCAGGATAAGTAGGGAAAGCTCCTTCAAGAACATGTCTAAACCAATAATTCATGTATGCTTTTTTTTCATTTGTTGTTTTTATATCTTTTGTTAAACTATCTACAAGAGGTGCTGAAAAAAGAGCTCCTCCGGGCATTGGTAAAAGGCCAATAAGCATAGATGAAAGAAAAATAGTTATTTTTCTTTTTGGAAAAAGTGAATTAAGATTTTTAATCATTTTCGAAAGTATCTCTTTTCCTTGAAGAAGATATGAAAGAAAATATATTAAAATAAGAGTAATTATTAATTCAATTGTATCTTTTAATGTTAAGGCATTATAAAAATTTTTAAATAGATTATATGGTTTATATGGATAGATTAATCCAAGAATTGTAGCACCAATTATTAAAGATATCCCTGGTTTAATCTTCTTTTGTATAAGAAATACAATCAATAAAAAAGAGAGAATAATCTTTAAAATAGTCATTTAAATTGACTCAAACCTTTCCCATAAGTTTTTCGCTACTCTAATGCTCTCATAAAATATTTTTTCTTCATCAATTCCTAAAATTTTTCCATCTTTCAAAATTATCTCTCCATTAACATAAACATCACTCACAAATCTACTTGAAAGACCAAATATAAAATGTCCAAAGAAATTAGTTTCATTTAATGGGGTAGGAGGATTGTAATTAAGTAAAACAAAATCGCTTTTGTAATCTTCTTTAATCTCTCCAATTTTTTCATTAAATATAAGTTTGGCAATTTTTGGATTATTTACAAATAAAAGTTTGTAAGACTCATTAAAACCAATATTAGAGTTTTGTTTTTCATGTTTATGAGCGATATATAAAACTTGGGTTTCTCTAAACATATCTTGCGTAAATCCATCTGTTCCTAATCCCACAACTACACCTCTGTTTAATAAAGAAAAAATATCTGGTAAACCAACTGCATTGTTCATGTTTGATTCAGGATTATGAACAACAATTGATTTTTTATCCTTGATTAGATCTTTCTCTTTTTCATCTATATGAACACAATGAATAAGGAGCGTTTTTTCATTTAACATATTCTCTTTGTTCAATCTTTCGATAGGAGAAAGTCCAAAAAAACTTAAATTATAATCTCTATCAAATTTGTCTTCAGATAAGTGAACATGAAAAGATGTTTTTTTATCTTTTCCAATTTCACTACACATTTTAAGTGTTTTTTCACTAATTGTAAAAAGAGCATGTAAACCAAAGGTTGGAACTATCATTTTATCCTCTCTTTTTTCGGTTTTCTCAATAAATCTTAAATTTTCAAAAATAGACTCTTTTGCCTTTTCTTCTCCCCATCTATCAGATACCTCGAAACATGTTGATAATCTTAATTTAATTAGATTTTGAGCATTTTCAATTTCATCTAGACTATATTTAATGAATCCGAAACTTGCATGATGGTCTATAATTGTTGTTACACCACATTTTACCGCGTCAATGATCCCTATTAATGCAGAGTAATATATAGACTCTCTATCAAGTGCTAAATCTAATTTCCACCAAAGTTTGTCAAGTATCTCATAAAAATTCCTTGGAGAGGCTTGTTTTAAACTTATACCTCTTGCAAGAGATGAGTAAAGGTGATCATGAGAAATAATTAGTCCAGGAATTAATAATTTACCTTTTCCATCTATTATTTCACAATTATAATTTTTTAATTCATCTTCATTTTCAAAAATTTTTATTATTTTATTATTAAAAACAATCACACCATTTTTAATAAATTTAGGATTCTCCCCTCCAGTAAAAATTGATATATTCTTAATTGCTTTCATTCATTCCTCCAAATAATAAAATTTCATAAAAATTTTATCACAATATATAATTAAATGGATGAGTGAGATTTTTCATTACATTTTAAATCTAATAGATAAATTAGGATATTTAGGTTTATTTTTTGCAATGGTTTTAAATGGTTCTTTTATACCAATATCTTCAGAAATTTTTATAATACCAGCAGGATACCTTGCTTCAAAGGGAGATTTTAACCTTTTACTTGTCATTCTTTCTGGTTCATTGGGAAGTCTATGTGGTTCATTAATAAATTATTTTATTGGTTTTAAAATTGGGAGACCATTTATAGAGAAATATGGAAAGGTTTTAAGAATTAAAAAAGAAACATTAGATAAAGGAGAGGAGTGGTTCAAAAATTATGGAATTTATGCAGTGTTTTTTACAAAATTTATACCAACAATAAGACAATATATAACAATTTTACCTGGAATATTAAAAATGAACATCATTAATTTTGCCATTTTTTCCTTTATTGGTGATATTTTTGTTGTTACTTTTATGACTTTAATAGGTTACTTCTTTGGAGAATATAGGGATATTTTAAGACAATATATAGATGAAATATATATAATATTTTTTACTTTAATTCTTCTTGGAGTTATTGTATATATTTTCTTTAGATTATTTAAAAAAAGAAAAGGGATAGAAAAACTTATTTGATATATAATTATTACATGGAATTAAAAGAATTTATTAATTTGGTTGAAGAAATATATTTGAGTTTACCTAAAGATATAAAATCTTCACTTGAAAATATTGAAATAACAGTTGAGGAGAAAGATAAAGGCCTTTTACTTGGTTTTTATAGGGGAGTACCATATAAATATAGAGGTCCTCATTATAATTTTGTTCTTCCTGACAAAATAGTTTTATTTAAAGAGGAAATCGAAAATGCGTCAATTCTAGAAAATATTTCTGTGAAAGAGAAGATAAAAAAAGTTTTACTTCATGAAATAGGACATTACTTAGGATTAAGTGAAGAGAAATTAAGAGAATTGGGAGTATATTAAATGGCACAATTAATTTTTATTTTATTGTTTCTTATTTTTATTCTTTATGTTTTATCAAAATCTAAAGCAAGAATTAAACCTCAAATTGTTATATTGATATTTATCCCGTTTATAACTATTATTATTTTAAATCTTCTTTCAACAATTTTTGTTGATTATTATTTTTTTGATAGTGTAAAGTATAAAAGTGTATTTTTTATTAGATTTTTCATAAATCTAGCAATAAAAGGTGCAGTTTTTGTAATTACTTTTTTAATGCTTTATTTTATTACAAAATTTGAGTATATACTTACTCCTTTTGAAACTCCAGAAAGAAAAAGGGAAAAGATAATTTTTAAAATTATTCATTTTATAATTGTTCTTATTTCATCAATAATATTCACAACACTAATTAACTTTAATTACAACAATATTTTAATGTTTTTTAATAGAGTTCCAACAGGAGTAATAACTGAAATTTTAAATAAAGACATTTCATTTTATCTATTTACTCTTCCTTTCTTGAATGATTTATCAAATATATTTCTCTCTATTTTAATATTTATTCTTTTATTTTCTATATTTTTCTTCTTTCTTCTTTCAAAATTAAAGTACACCCTTTCAATTAAGTTAAAAGATGAAGATATACAGAGAAAGTTGTTAAAAATAGTGTCATTTATAGTTTTTGTAATTTCTTTAAAAACTTATCTTGCAATTTATAATTTAATGTTTTCAAAAAGAGGTGCAGTTTATGGAATAGGATATACAGATTATTATATTAGAATTCCAATTTATTATATACTAATAATTATTTTAATACTTCTTGGTATTGTCCTTTTATTTATTAATAATAGAATTTTTTTAAAAAAAAGAAGAACATTTATAATTTTAACCTCTTTTTCTCTTATTATAATTTTATTTTTATATTCTATACTTCCCTCAATTTATCAAAGATTTGTTGTAAATCCAAATGAACTTTCAAGAGAAAGCATTTTTTTAGAATATAATATTAAATACACTAGATATGCTTATGGCATAGAGGATTTTAATTTTATAGAAATTGGGAATGTTTCAAATATAACAAAAGAAGTGGTAGAAAATAATCAAACAGTTATAAATAGTGCTAGAATTTGGGATCCAAGAGCACTTAAAGATACTTATAAAGAAATACAAGGTATAAGACCTTATTATAAATTCAATGATGTTGATATAGATAGATATATCATAAATGGGTTATTAAGAGAAGTTATGATATCAGCAAGAGAACTTGATAAGAATCTTCTCCCTGCTGATTCAAGAAGTTGGGTTAATCTTCATCTTAAATTTACACATGGATATGGAGTGTGCATGAGTGGAGTGGATGAAAGTACTCCTGAGGGACTACCAGTTCTTTTAATAAAAGATATACCTCCAAAAGTTGAAATAGATGGTGTTAAAATTACAAGATCTGAAATTTATTTCGGTGAATTAACAAATGATTATATTTTTGTTAATACTTCAACAGAAGAATTTGATTATCCAAAAGGTAATGAGAATGTATATACAAAATATAAAGGTGAAAGTGGAGTAAAAATAGACAATCTATTTAGAAAAATAATTTTTGCTATGCATTTTGGTGATATAAATATTCTTCTTTCAAGATATTTAACCAAAGGATCAAGAATCCTCTATTATAGAGAAGTTCTTGAAAGAGTAGATAAAATTGCACCTTTTCTTCTTTATGGATATGATCCTTATATTGTAATAGATAAGAACGGTAATTTGTTTTGGATAGGTGATGGATTTACAATCTCAAATACTTTTCCATACTCTGAAGGAGTAAAATATGGAGATATAATGCTTAATTACATAAGAAATTCTGTAAAATTTACTGTAAATGCATATAGTGGAGAGGTTAATTTTTATATTACAGATGAGAATGATCCATTAATAAAGGTTTATAGAAAAATTTATAAAGATTTATTTAAATCAATTGATGAGATGCCTGAAGATTTAAGAGAACATTTGAGATACCCAGATGATCTTGTTGAGATCCAATCTTATATTTTAAGAGATTATCATATGAAAGATGTTCAAGTTTTTTACAATAGAGAAGATAGATGGGAAAAAGCAAAAGAGAAATACATTCAAGATATACAACCTATTATTCCATATTTTATTTTTATGAATATTGATGGAAAAGTTGAATTTGTAAATATTCTTCCTATGACGCCAGTTGGAAAGGGAAATCTTATCTCGCTCTTTGTTGGGAGATGCGATAAAGAAAATTATGGTAAAGTTATAATTTACCAATTTTCAAAAGAAACATTGATTTATGGACCACAACAAATAGAAGCAAGAGTTGATCAGGATGAAGAAATTTCAAAAACATTAACACTTTGGAATCAACAAGGCTCACAAGTTATAAGGGGAAATACACTACTCTTACTTATTAATGGTTCAATTTTGTATATTGAACCTGTTTATCTTCAAGCAACACAAGGGAAAATTCCACAACTTAAAAAAGTTATATGTGCAACATTAGATAGACTAACTTGGGGAGATAGTGTAAAAGATGCTTTATCTGAAATACTTAAATATGAAAAAGGGCCTGAAAAAGAGATAAATTTTGATGAAATTTTAAAATCTCTTAAAGAGGCATTAGATAATTATAAAAGATACTCTGGAGAAGGAAATTTTGAGTTAGCAGGAAAAGAATTAAAGAAAATAGATGAGTTGCTAAAAATTCTGGAAAGCTTAAAGCCTTAGAATGAAAAAAGTATTTTTTTAATTTTTTTAATTTCACTTAATGTTTTTTCTTTGCCCTTTTCAATTATTTCTTGAGTATTTGTAAAATCAAAAGTGCTTTTCTCAATATCAATTTTTAATACATAATCTGCTTTTTCTAAATTTATTTCAACTAATTTTTCTGTCATAACATCATAAATTCTTTTTAAAATAGATAAATCTGAATTTAAGTTTTTTATGCTTTCTTTTTTTAAACCTCTATGAATGTCAACAACAAGAATTTTTTTTGCTCCAAACTCTTTTGCTTTTATAACTGGTGCATTATCAAGAACTCCTCCATCAACAAGAAGCATTTTGTTATAACTTACTGGTTTAAAAATAAATGGATAAGACATAGTAGCTCTAAGTGCTTTATAAAGAGGTCCTTTATCAAAGATAATCTCCTTTCCAGTTAATAGATCTACTGCTGTGCAGAAAAATTTTATTTTTAGATTTTCTATTTGTTCTTCTTTTGTAATTTCTTTTAATAACTCTTCAATTTTATCTTCACCTTCTTTTTCAAATAACCTTCCATATGTTGAAAGAAAAATAATTTCAAAAATATTGTTTAAATTTTTTATAAATGAAAATCTTGGTAATTTTAAAATTTTTGAATAATCAAAATTTAATGCCATATTTTTTATTTCTTCTGGAGTGTATCCTAGGGCAAATAAACCTCCAATTATTCCACCCATTGAAGTCCCACATATTAAATCAAAATTAATTCCACTGTTTATTAGTGCTTCAAGAACTCCAATATGTGCAAGACCTCTTGCTCCTCCACCCATTAAGACAATTCCAATTTTTCTTTTGAATAAACCAATTTTTTTCATCAAGATAAAGTATAACAGAGATGATATAATAATTCTAACTGGAGGTATTGTTTATGGCAAAACTTATTGAATCAGTACCTAACATAAGTGAAGGAAGGAGAAAGGATGTAATTGAGGAAATTGTAAAGGAAGTTAGAGATAGGCAAAATG
Organism: Caldisericia bacterium; assembly: GCA_026414995.1. Classification (NCBI taxonomy): domain Bacteria; kingdom Pseudomonadati; phylum Caldisericota; class Caldisericia; species Caldisericia bacterium. Next base: position 18,973 of record JAOAHY010000003.1, read on the forward strand.
TAAAACTTTTAGAGGTTTCTTCTGATGAATCTCATAATAGAACAGTTGTTACGATAGCAGGAGAAGTTGAAGAGGTAATTGATGCGCTTTTTTATTTTACTAAAAAAGCAGTTGAACTAATTGATCTTAGAAATCATAAAGGAGAGCACCCTCGAATTGGTGCAGTAGATGTTATACCTCTTGTTCCAATTTCAGGTATTGATAAAAAAGAGTTAAATGAATATGCAAAAAAACTTGGTGAAAAAATTTGGAATGAACTTAAAGTACCAATTTATTTTTATGCTGATTCTGCAACAAATGAAGAGAGGAAAAAGCTTCCAAATATTAGAAAAGGAGAGTTCGAGGGATTAGAAGAAAAAATGAAAGACCCAAAATGGTACCCTGATATTGGTGAACCAAAACCACATATTTCAGCTGGTGCAACAGTAGTTGGTGTTAGAGAGTTTTTAATTGCATATAATATAAATCTTGGAACAAAAGATGTAGAAATAGCAGAAAAAATAGCAAAATCAATAAGAGAATCATCTGGTGGACTCATGTTTGTTCAAGCAAAAGGATTTTATTTGGAAGATAAACAGTGCGCTCAAGTCTCAATGAATATTTTAAATTTCAAAAAAGCACCACTTTATAGAATTTATGAAATTGTAAAAATGGAAGCCGAAAGATATGGTACATACATTAAAGAAAGTGAACTAGTTGGATTAATTCCTTTAAAAGCTGTTTTAGATACTTTTGCTTTTTATTTAAAACTACCCGAACTTTCTCAAGATAAGGTTATTGAATATAAAATATTTAGTGAATAAATTTAAAAACTGAATGTTCTTCCTTTTACCGCAGAAACTCCAGGTATTTCTAACTTCTTTTCAAAAATAATCATAAATCTTGTGAGAATTATTGAAATTACTACATAGATAAATGCAATAATTGTAAAAGATTGAATATAATAAAAAGTTTTGCTTCCAATAAATTTTGCAACACTGGTAAGTTCCATTACAGTTAATATCATAGCTAAACTTGAATATTGTGTGAGAGCAATTAGTTCATTTGTCCATGCAGGAATTACAATTCTCAAAACTTGTGGAAGAAGTATATATCTTATCACTTTAAATCTATTCATTCCAATGCTTAATGCTGCATCTGTTTGACCTGTTGGGATAGCTAGAAAAGCAGTTCTAAAATATTCTGCTTGATATGCAGCGCTATTAAGACCCATTCCTAAAATTGCGGCAGTAAGTGGTGTAAATCTAACTAAACCTGTAGAAGGTAATCCAAAGTAAATTATGAAAAGTTGAACAACCATAGGGGTTCCTCTAATTATTTCTATATAAAGAGTCGAAAGAATTTTTAAAATCTTTGGGCCATAGAGTTTTAAAACTGCAAGAACTAATCCAAATATTAAACCAAAAAAAATTGAAACAAATGTTATATAAAGAGTTAGATAAAAACCACTTAAAAGTAAATTTCCATATCTTTCAAAAATAATTAAATAAGCTTCCATCTAATCTTTTTCCTCTTTGGTTATTATTCCAAGAAACTTTTTTATTCTCTCACTTTTAGGATTAAAGATTATTTCCTCTGGTGAACCTTTTTCAATTATTTTTCCACTATCAAGAAACATAATTTCATCTGCAACATCTTTTGCAAAATCTAATTCATGTGTAACAAGAAGCATTGTCATACCTTTTTCAGCTAAATTTTTTATTGCTCTTAAGACCTCTCCAATCAATTCCACATCAAGAGCACTTGTTGGTTCATCAAATAAAATTATTCTTGGATTCATAGCAATTGCTCTTGCAATTGCTACCCTCTGTTGTTGTCCACCAGAAAGTTGTGCAGGATAAAGCTTCCATAATCTTTTATCAATTCCAACAATATTTAAAGCATTTTCTGCAATACTTTCCGCCTCTTCTTTTTTCATTCCTTTAACTTTAAGTAGTCCAATTAAAACATTTTCAATTGCATTTAGATGCATAAAAAGATTAAAATGTTGGAAAACAAAGCCAATTTTTTCTCTAATTTTTGACAAATTTACTCCACTTTTTGTTATTTCCTCATTATCAAGAAAAATTTTTCCAGAATCAGGTTTTGTTAGAAAATTTATACAATAAAGTAGAGTGCTTTTGCCTCCCCCACTTGGTCCAATTATTACTTTTATTTCATTTTCATTTATTGAAAATGAAACTCCTTTTAAAACTTCATTTTTACCAAAACTCTTCTTTAAATTTTCTACTCTTAAGACCTCTTTCACCTTTTTTCTCCTAATCCTGGGATTCTATTTTTTTCATAAATTGAATAAAAAATATAATTTGAAAATCTCACCATAATAAAATATAAAATAGCAATAAAAATATAAATTTCAAAATATCTTCCAATTGATCTTGAAATAAGTTCTGCTTTTGTCATAATTTCTGTTATACCAAGAACAAAAGCAATAGATGTATCTTTAAGAAGGGTTATAAACTCATTTGTCCAGGATGGAATCATTATTCTAATAGCTTGAGGTAATAATATATTTAAGAAAACTTGAGTTTTGTTCATTCCAATACTCAATGCTGCAAGAATTTGACCTGTTGGAATTGCTTCAAGGGATGATCTAAAAATTTGACTTTGATAAGCAGCGCTTCTTATTCCAAGACCAAGTATTGCAGAAGTTAGTGGATCAAGATTAAATCCAAGATAAAGAATCAAGAAAAGAACCATTAAAGGAATTCCTCTTATTATTTCACCAATAATTCTAAAGATTAAATTAAATGGGGAGGCAAGATATACCTCCCCAAAAGTTAATAGTGAACCAGCAATAAAACCAAGAGCTATTCCTGTTAAAGTGAGCAAAATTGTATTAAAAATTCCAGAGAGTATATAAACTATTGCTCTAATATTATAAAAAATTGTTATGTCAAAAATTTTCATTAATATAATTATTCACCTGAAAAATATTTTTGAACTAAATCTGACCAATCTTTACTATTTTTAACTTCTTCCAAAGCTTTCTTTAAATCATTAAATAGTTTTTCATTATCTTTCTGGACAAATATTCCAGCAGTTTCTGGGGCAAGTTCTGCAGTAACAACATAGTTATATTTTTGCTCATATAATTTTGCAACTGGAGTATCAATTATCATAGCGTCAATTGCTCCATTTTGAAGATCAAGCATTCCTAGAATAACAGATGTATATCTTCTCACATCTACATTTAATGCCTCTTTTTTCTGTATCCCTTCATCAAGAATTTGTTCTCCGGTAGTACCTTTTTGAACTCCTACTTTCTTACCAGAAAGATCTGATAGACCTAAAGGTTTAAATGCACTTTTTACATTAACTATAATTGATTGACCAGTAACCCAATAAGGAATTGCAGGAGCAACTTTAAGTCTATCTTCAGTTATTGTAATACATGCTATTGCAACATCAATTTTTTTCTTTTCAAGAGAAGGAATTATTGAGTCAAAATCCATGTTAACAATTTTTACCTCATACCCAAGCTTTTTTCCTAATAATCTTATTAAATCTAAATCAAAACCAACAAATTCACCAGTTTTTTCATCAACATACTCAAATGGAGGGTAATCTGCAGATGTTCCAACATTTAAAACTTTAGGTTGTTTTTTACAAGAGATAAATAAACTTAAAACAAGTGATAAAATTAATACTAATAAAACAATTTTATTTTTAATCATAAAAACCTCCTCTTAAAAATTTTATCAATTTAATTAAATCTAATCAATAATTTTCTATGAAATACTTAAAAAAGTGATGGAGGCTTTTCTGTTTCAAAATCTTCTATTACCTCAATCACTCCATATTCTCCATCAAAGCCTGGTTTTTTCTTTACTTTTCCTTCTCTCATATTTTTTATTAGTTTAAAAATTTTATCATCTATTCTACCTGATAGTTCGTTTAAGGGTAAAAAAAGAAGAACATTCATTTCATTTCCAAATTTTTGAACTATTTTCATATATTCATCTTCAACAAATTTTGTGTTTTTGTTTTTTTGGTGTGCTTGAGAGATAATCTCAATTAAAGGAATTAAATTTTTAAATGGTATAAAATTATTTTCATTGAAATTTTCTCTATCTTTTAACTCATAAACTCTATGAAGAACTCCAAGGGTTAATGGTTTTTTACAAACTGGACATATGTTTTTTATTTTAATTGATTCCTCAGGACTTAAAGATACTCCACAGTTTCTGTGTCCATCATAATGGTATTTTCCTTCTTCTGGAAAAAATTCAATTGTGAATAGAAAACGTGTCTTATCTCTCTTTTTTATTGCATCTATTATTTCATCATATTTTAATTCACAATCAAAAACATTTCCCTCTCTTCCAATATTTGAAGGAGAATGAGCATCAGAGTTAGATAAAAGAGCTATGTTATCTAATTTTGAAATAAGGTGATTCATAGGAGGGTCAGATGAAAGTCCTGTTTCAATTGCATAAATATTATCTAATTCATTTTGAAATGCTTCTTCTAAAGAATCAAAACCAGTTTCTGAACCAAAAATACCAAACCATGGAGTCCAAGCGTGAGCAGGATAAATAAAAGTATATGGCGCGACATCTTTTATTACTTTCACAAATTCACTACAACTAAATGGAAGTATTGGCCTTCCATCAATTCCTAAATCTGAATATTTTGATAGAGTTTTGTTTATTTTTTCCATATCTTCAATTGATTTAATTAAAAATGATATATGTACTCTTCTAGTTTTTCCTCCTTGTGAAAAAATAAGAGCAACCTCGCCACTAATTATAAAATTTGTTCCATCATACTCATATATTCCATCATTTTTTTCCTTAAGATACATCTTTATTTCTTTTTCCCATTCAGGATGAGTTGAGTCTCCAGTTCCAAGAAGATTTATACCTTTAATTTTTGCCCATTGTGAAAGTGTAGAAATATCCATATCCTTACTTGTTGCTCTTGAATATTTAGAATGTATGTGTAAATCAGCAACTATTTTCAATAAATTCCTCCTTTAATTTTTTATAAATTTCAAATAAACTATCTGGTATAACTCTTGTTTCACCAAATACAGTCATAAAGTTTGTATCTCCAGACCAGCGAGGAACAATGTGAAAATGTAGGTGCTCTTCTCCTGCACCAGCAGCCCTACCAATATTAACTCCTATATTATAACCATCTGGTTTATATATTTTTTCAATTATTTTCTGTGATAAAATTAAAAAATTCATAATCTCTTTCATTTCATCATCATTTAGTTCATAAAGGTCTTTAATATGTCTCAAAGGAGAAATCATTAGATGTGCAGAATTATAAGGATATTTATTCATAATAATTATAGAGAAATTCCCTCTCTTTAAAATAAGATTTTCTTCATCTTTATTATCTTTAACCAGTTCACATATAAAGCAACCTGTTTTTTTCTTTGAAGATAATATATATTTTATTCTCCATGGAGCCCAAAGAACTCTCATATTTCAAATTATATAAAAATTTAGATGTTTGGTAAAATGAGTAGATAAAAAATTATAGCAATAAGAAGTATGAAATAAAAATTTTTTGATAACAAAATATTAGACAACTCTAAAAGAAAAATTGTTTTGAAATCAGATGATATAAAATTTTTTAGATTCTCTTTCAAATATATTCTTGTATTTCCCTCTTTTATATCTATAAAATCTATTTTTTTATCTCTTAAGAATTTTTCAAAAGCAGTTATATTTTCTTTTTCAACATAAATATCTAAATATCCTGAAAGATAATTTTCGTTTCTTTCAAATACAATATTTTTAACTTCAACTAATCCTAATTTTTCTCCCTCATCAAAAGTTTTCAAAATATCAATTATATTGTCAACTTTAAACACTTTGAATCCTAATAAAAAAATTGCTAAAAGAAACAATATTATAATTAATTTTTTCATAATAAAACTTTTCTATTTCTTTTAAGAATAAAAAAGAGTGGGAGCAAAAATATTGTTGTAAATATTAAATATGGCAAATATGTTCCTAAATAATATGAAAAGGTTTTTTTTGGATAATTTTTATAATTTATTTTAACTGAGATATAATCACTTTTTTCTTTTCCCCCTTCAATTTTTTCAACCAAAATCTCTCCTTTATCTGATAGAGTTTCAAACAAAAGATTAAACTCCTCTCTTGGAATTTTTAAATTGCCAGTTTTTTCTTCTATTTTTTCATCTTTAACATAAAGAGTAAGTTCTATTTCATTTATATTTGAGTTATTTACAACATTTGAAATCGTATATTTATGATTTTGTTTATTTAAATTTGAAATCTTTAAATTGTGCTCTTTATGAGTAAATGGGATTATCATTAATAAAATAAGGGTAAAATTTAATGCTAAGCCTAAATATATAGAAACTTTTCTTTTTATCTTCTCTTTTCTAATTTTATATAATATTTTACTCTCTAAATTTATTTTTTCTCTTAAATTTTTTATTTCTTTTAAATCTTTTCTTAAAATTTCTAATTTTTTGAAGTAATTAAACGCAATTTCATCCTCTTTTAAAATTTTAAAGAGTTTTTCTTTTTCCTCTTCAGATAGTTCAGACTCAAAGAAGCGATTGATTAAATCTCTAATAACTTTTTCCATCACTTTTTAGATTTAAAAATTAAATTTTTGTTTCAGAATTACTATCTTTTCCGCTCAATTTCCTCTCTATCTCTCTTTTTAGTTTTTCTCTTGCTCTAAAAAGTCTCGATTTTATAGTTCCAATAGGAAGAGAAAGGACTCTAGACATCTCTTCATAACTTAAGTTATTAATTTCCCTTAACTCAATTATTAATCTGTCAAAATCTTTTAGTTTGCCAAGACATTCATTAACTATTTTTATTCTCTCTTCTTTTTCAATTTCATCCCAAACAGAAGACTTTGTATCTTCAATTTGAAATTCAAGTTCATCTTCATCTTTGTCTATAATTGTTAAAATTTGTCCTCTTTTTTTCAAATAATTAATAGAGAGATTGTATGCAATTCTATATAACCATGTTGAGAAAGATGAATTACCTTTAAAATTTTTTAAATTATTATATGCTATAAGAAATGCCTCTTGCGTTAAATCAAGTGCATCATCTCTATTTTTTACTATTGAAAAACATAAGTTAAAAATTTCATTTTGATGCTCTTTTATAAAATAAGAGAACTTTTCAATATCTCCTTTTAAAATCTCATTTATTAATTCCTTTTCATTCATAATTTAATGTATAAATTTTTGAATCTATAAGAATTAAATAATAATCTCCATTAAAAATTATATCTTTAAATTTTCCCTTAAAAATAAAATTTTTTCCATTTATCTTTAAAATTTTATATTCACTATAGAAACTATTAAACTCCCAAATTGATATTAAATTTTTATTTATATTATAAATTGTAATTGGCCTTATAAATGGAAAATAAATTTCTTGAGTAATTTTATAATCTTTAACAACTAAAATTTTATCATTTAACAATAAATAATATTTATCTTCTAATTTAACAATTTCATTTATATCACTTTTAATATCGAATTTTATTTTAATATCACCATTAAAATTTAAAAATAGAATAGAATTTGATGTATAAGAGTAACTTTGCCAGAATAAAATTATTTCTTCTTTCTCATAATCTATCAACCCTTTTGGGTTAAATAGAATTTCATTTTGAGGTCTTACATTTTTTTGAAGCAGTATCTCACCATTAAAATTTATAATTAAAAGATCGCCATCATTTTGAAAAACTAGAATTTTTTCACCATTTGAAAAAACAGTAGAATATGGCATACTATTCAAGTTTTCAAATTTTATATTTTTAAGTTCTTTATAACTATTTTTATCATAAAGAGAAAAAAGAATTGATAGAGAATCCTTTTTTAAATATTTAATAACAAAGCGTTCATCAAATATATATAATTCATAAGGATAGAAACCCTCTTTTTTAATTTCCTTTAAAGTTTTTAAATCCTTATTTAATATAACTAAATTATCTGAAAGGATATATATTTTGTCTTTATCGACTTCAAAATTTCTTATAAAATATTGAAAAGAAGAATACTTATCTTCATTTAGTAAATATATTGATTTTGATGTTGCATAAAAAGGTGTATTTTCAATCTCTCCTATTTTAAAACTTAATGGAAGAACATCTTTTCCATATTTAAGAATTGTTCCTTTTTGTGAAAATATAAATAAAAACAAAATATATAAAAAAAGAAAAAGCAAGAAATTTAATTTCTGAATAAATTTTTTTGGAAATTTAAACTCTCTTTTTCTTTTTATCTTAAATCTATCTTCCATGATTAATAAATTATACTATTTTTTAAATAATCCACTTCCATCACAAACATTGGTATTAAGAAAGGATAAATTTTCTCTACATGTTGAGAAATATAAACCATATGAAAGAGCAATATCCCTAATATTTTTTAATAATCTCTCTCTATAGGAAGATTCAATATATAAAGAATTACCATATTTTTCTTTATATAATGGAATCATTTTTTCATAAATATCAGATAACTTTTCTTTAAATCTTTTCATTGAATCAAATTTTAATTTTAATGTTGAAGAAATAATTTGATTTGAATATTTTGAAACTAATCTAATTAAATCCTCTATTTTTCTCAAATCATCATTAAAAAAAGGAATAATTGGGTCAATTCTTACTGCTGTTTGAATCCCATTTTCTTTTAAAATTTTTAACATATTTATTCTTCTTTCAGGAGATGGTGCATATGGTTCAATTTTTTTATAATTTTCGTCATTAATTGTTATTGTCACAGTTACTACTACATTCATTTCTTTTAAAATATCAATATCCCTTAATAAGATGTCACTTTTAGTAACAATTAAAACCTTAATATTGTTTTCCATAAAAATTTTAAGTATTTCCCTTGTAATTTTTAAATGTTTTTCTATGTATGGATAGGGGTCTGAAGAATTTGAAAGCATAATATAAAAATTTTTATCAAAATTTTTTAAATCTCTTTTAACATTATCAATTAAATTTTGTTTTAACCTAACTTTATTTGAATTTTTAATATAAGAAGTGATATAACAATATATACAATTGAATGAACACCCGGTATAAGGGTTTAAACTATATTTTTTTGGACAGGTACAAAATTTTCCCTTCCAGGGGTCGAATTCTTTAATTATTCTCAAAATCTAACTCGTAAATATTTATTTCTCCTTCTTCTATTCCTTTTAATTTTTCTTCTTCCAATTTTTTAATGTATCTATTAATAAACCTCTCTCTTATAAAATATTTAAATGTTTCTTTTCTTCTAATTCTTTCTCTTTTTTCAAAGATATCACAATTCAATATCTCCTCTCTTTTTATCTTAATATTCTCTATAAATTCATCTATTCCTCTACCATTAATTGCACTTACAAGATATGTTTGAGGAACCTCTTTAAAAAAGAAATTAAAACTATTTTTAAGTGAACTATAAAAAACTTCAGCATTTTCATAATCGCCTTTAGTTACAACAAATATATCTCCTATTTCCATAATTCCACCTTTTAGAAATTGAATTTCATCTCCAAGGTATGGTGCCAGAAGAACAACTGTAAGATGAGAAAAATTTTTGATACTTGAATCACCTTGACCAATTCCTGCTGTTTCAACAATAATTGTTTTGAATGGAGAGGCAGAGAGTAGATCTAAAACAAACGGGAGTGAAGGAGATATGCCAAAAGGAAAGTTTCTTGTTGCCATTGATCTTATAAAAAAGTTTTCACTTTTTGTTTTCATTCTTAATCTATCGCCAAGAAATGCACCTCCACTAATAGGACTTGATGGGTCACATAGAAGGCATCCAATTTTTTCATCTTCAAAAAAGGAAAGGAGTCTATCAATAAGTGTTGATTTACCAACTCCAAGAGGTCCTGTTATGCCTAAAATAAAAATTCTCTTTCTTAAAGGAAAGATAGCCTTTAAAATTTCAAATCCTTCATCTTCTCCATTTTCAACAAGAGTTATCGCTTTCCCTAATTTTAATCTATCCCCCTCAATTACCCCATTAACTAAAGACTCTATTTTTGAATTCATTATTCAAAAATTCAATAATTTCTTTTATACTTGAATCTGGAGTGAATATTTTTTTAAAACCATAAGATTTAAGAATTTCAATATCTTCTTTTGGAATAATTCCACCACCAAAAAGTAAAACTTCCTTCCCCTTCTCTTTTAAAAGTTCACTTACTTTTTTAAAAAGTTCCAGATGGGCACCAGACAAGCAAGAAAGACCAACTGCGTCAACATCTTCTTCAATTGCCATATTTACAATTTCTTCTGGTGTTCTTCTTATACCAGTATAAATAACCTCATACCCCTCGTCCATTAAAGCTCTTGAGATTACTTTCGCTCCTCTATCATGTCCATCAAGACCAGGTTTTGCAATTAAAATTCTTATTCTTTTCATATTTCCTCCAAAAGAATTATATAAAAAAATTAAGAATTTTCTATTATAATTTTATTATGAAACTCACTTTTTTGAGGCAAAAGGAAAATGGAATATCTCACCCTATATAGAAAATATAGACCCAAAGATTTCAGTGAAATAAAAGGTCAAGAACACATAGTTAAGGTATTAATTAATTCTCTTGAAATGAAAAAAATTTCACATGCATATCTATTTTCAGGTCCAAAAGGAACAGGAAAGACAACAATTGCAAGAATTTTTTCCAAAGGTTTAAATTGCGAATCAGGAATTACATCAAAACCATGTAATGTTTGTAGAAATTGCATAAGCATAAATGAAGGTACAAATATTGATGTTATAGAGATAGACGGAGCATCAAATAGAGGTATTGATGAAGTTAGAAGTTTAAAAGAAAGAGTAAATCTTGCACCAACTTTTGGAAGATACAGAGTTTTTATAATAGATGAAGCACATATGCTAACTCAAGAAGCATTTAACGCTCTATTAAAGACTCTTGAAGAACCACCTGAAAAAACCATTTTCATTCTTGCAACTACTGATCCACAAAAATTACCTTTAACAATAATTTCAAGATGTATAAGATTTAACTTCAAAAGAATAAGCATAAAAGATTTGATTGATACAGGAAAGATGATTGCAACAAATGAAAAAATTGAAATAGAAGATGAAGTTCTAGAAAGAATAGCAAATTATTCAGAAGGTTCATTAAGAGATTTTATTTCAACTTTAGAAGAGATTGTTCTATTTAGTGGGAACAAAGTCAGTTTAAAAGATTTATTGTCTTTATATGGTGAAAGTGAAGATGAGATTTATAAAAAAATTTATACTTCTATTTTACAAGGAGATGACTCCTTGTTTCTTACTTTGATTCATAATTTGGTTGAAGAAGGAAAAGAGATAAATGAAATTTTAAGGGGTTTAATAAATTTTGGGAGAAAAGTTCTCTTTTTGAAAATTTTTGATGAAAAAAGAGATGACGATACTCTCTCTTTTTTTAAAAAAGATTTTCTTATAGAGACTCTTGATACTTTAATAAACTTGAGTTCTGAGTTGAGATATTCACACTATCCAAGATTTCTTTTTGAAGTAAAAATTTTAAAGCTCCTTTTAAAATTTTCAAAAGAAAAATTTCCTGAAAAAGTTTATGTAAAATCACCTCAAGAGGTTACTTCTGAAACTATTCAAATAAAAAAAGAAGAAAAAAGAAGTTTTTTATGGAATGATTTTCTTGATGAGTTGAAAAAATCAAATAAAGCACTGTATGCTATGCTGAGATTTGGAAGATTTATTAAGTTAGAGGAAGAAAAAATTTATATAGAATTTCCATTTCCATATAAATTTCAAAAAGACACGGTTGAGAGCAAAAAAGATGAAATTAAAAAAACTCTTTTAAATCTTGGATATAGAGTTAATGATCTTATATTTTCACTTCAAAGTGAAGAGGATTATATAAAAGAAAAAGAGGAAATTGAAAAGTCTGATGAACTCCAAACCCTTTTTAAATTTTTTGAGGGTAAGGTTGAAAGAGTAGAAGAGAATATAGAGAATGAGGAATTTTAAAAATAAATGAAAGGAGGGCAATGATGGATAGAAGAATAGCCCCTTCTGATGAGAAGGGTTTGAAGTTAAAAGATTTAAATATATTAAAAAAAATAAAAAATTTAATAGATAAAAATGAAGCTCTTAAAAAAGAAAAGATAAATATAACAGTAAAAAGTGGAGAAGTTATTCTTGAAGGAAATGTGTCAAGTGAAAAAGTGATAAATGAGATTGAAAATTTATTAAAAGAAATAAAAAGTATTAAAAAAGTTATAAACAATCTAACTTATGAGATAAAAAGAAGTTTGGATGCAAATATAGCGGAAGAGAGTTTAAAAATACTTGAAGAGAAAGGTTTTAAAAATCTTAACATAACTTATAAAGGAGGAGTTCTAAATATATATGGAAATGTAAATAATTTAAAAGAAAAAAAGCAAATCGAAAAAATTCTTTCTAATTTAAAACTAACAAAAATTAACAATTTTATAAAAATTAAACCAAGTTTTAATGTTAATGATTTTATTATTGAAAGTTTGGTTTATGATAATTTAAAGAAAAATAAAATTTTTAACTTAAAAATTAAAGTGTTAAATAAAGTACTTTACCTTAGAGGAAATGTTGAAAATGAGAAAGAGAGAGAAGAAGTTTTAGATAAAGCATCAGAGGTTCCAGGAGTTATAGAAATTATAAATGGAATAACATTAAGAGATGAAAAAAGTATTGATATTGAAATTGAGAACAACATAAGAGAAATTTTAAAGGGACCAGAATATTCAAGTGATAAAATAAATTTTATATCAATATCAGGTAATGTATTTCTAGAAGGTGAAGCATATAATCAAAATACACTTTATTCAATTGAGGAAAAAGTTAGTAAAATAAAAAATGTTAAAAGAGTAATAAACAGGATAATTGGAGTTGTTAGATAAATGATTCTAAGACCTATTTTTGAAGAAAAATTCAAGAAATTCAATTTAAATTCAAAAGATTTTAATTTAAACATACCAAAAAATAAAAATTTTGGCGATATATCATCAGATTTTTTAATAAATTTAAAAGATAAATCTATTAGAGAAGAGATAAAAAAAGAGTTTGAAAATGATAAATATTTTAAAAAAGTTGAAATAGTTGAACCTGGTTTTCTAAATTTATTTTTTTCTGAAGCATTTTACTCTTTTTTCATAAAAAAACTTTTAAATGATGGTGTTAATTTTTTAAAAGATTCTTTAAAATCTAATAAAAAAATTCAAATAGAGTTTGTATCTGCAAATCCAACAGGTCCTTTAACTCTTGGTAATGGAAGAAATGCAGTTATTGGTGATGTACTTGCTAATGTATTTGCTTATCTTGGTTTTAATGTCCAAAGAGAATATTATCTAAATGATGCTGGAAAAAAGGTAGAACTTTTAGTTGATTCAGTTTATGCAAGGGTTAAAGAACTTTTAGGAGAAAATGTGCTATTTCCAGAGGATGGATATAGAGGAGAGTATGTAGTAGAAATTGCAAGGAATATTATTGACAGCAAAAAAATTTATCTTTTAAATAATAGAGAAAAATTTAGAGAAGAAATTTTAAATATTATTATTGGTTGGATAAAAAAAGATCTATCTGATTTTGGAGTATATTTTGACAATTTTTTTTCAGAAAGAGAGATGAGAGAAAGGGGGGAGGTTGAAGAGGTTTTAAAAATATTAAAAGATAAAAATATGAGTTATGAAAAAGATGGGGCAGTTTGGTTTAAATCAACTCTTTTTGGAGATGAGAAAGACAGAGTTTTAGTAAAAAGTGATGGAGATTATACCTACTTTCTTACTGACATAGCATATCATATAAATAAATGGAGAAGAGGTTTTGAACTTGTAATAGATATTTGGGGTTGGGATCACATTGGGCATATTGAACCACTTAAAAATGCGCTTTCAATTTTTGGAATACCCCATAATTTTCTTAATGTTATTCTTTATCAGATAGTTCACTTAAAATCTTATGGAAAAGAGATAAAAATGAGTAAAACAAGTGGTGAATTTGTTCTTTTGAGAGAACTTATAGATGATATAGGCAAAGACACTGTAAGATTTATATTTTTATCAAGAGCATCTGAAAGTCCACTTGATTTTGATATAGAAATTGCAAAAAAGAAAAATATGGAAAACCCAGTTTTTTATATTCAATATGCATATACAAGAGGTAAAGCAATAGAAAGAAAAAAATTAGAAAAAGGAATAGAAATAAATTTTGAAAATTTAGATCTTTCTTTTTCAGATCTTGAAAGAGAAATATTAAATAGATTGATTTATACAGAAGAAATTTTATATCAAGTAATAAATAAATATGCTCCGCATCTATTAACATTTCACTCACTAGAGATTTCAAAAAAATTTCATACATTTTATCATGATTATCCTGTTTTGTCAGAGAACGACGAAAAAACAAGGAATAGAAGATATGCAATTGTAAAGTGTGTTGAAATTATATTAAATATATTGTTAAATTTAATGGGTGTATCAACACCTGAGGAGATGTGAGTATGAACGATGTTATAATTGGCCTTGAGATACATGCACAACTAAAAACTGAAACAAAACTTTTTTGTTCATGTAAGATTGATTTTAGCGCTCCTCCAAATACAAATATTTGTCCAGTTTGTCTTGGTCTTCCTGGTGCATTGCCCTCTTTAAATGAAAAGGCATTGATTTATTCATTAATGATTGCAGAAGCACTTAATTGCAAGATAAACAAAAAATCTCTATTTCATAGAAAAAACTATTTTTATCCAGATCTTCCAAAAGGATATCAAATTTCTCAATATGATATTCCTCTTGCTGAAGAAGGTTATCTTTCTCTTCCAAAAACTAACAAAAAAATTAGAATAAAAAGAGTTCATATGGAAGAAGACGCAGGAAAACTAATTCATCCAGAAGATATAATTGAAGCTAATTATTCTTATGTTGATTATAATAGATCTGGTGTTCCTCTTGTAGAAATTGTAACCTATCCAGATTTATCTTCTCCTGAGGAGGCTGTTGAATTTCTTGAGGAGCTAAGACTCATCTTAATATACCTTGGAGTTTCAACTGGAAATATGGAAGAAGGAGCTTTAAGATGTGATGCAAATATCTCAATAAGAGGACACTCAAGATGTGAAGTAAAAAATATGAATTCATTTAGATCTGTAAAGAGAGCTCTTTTATATGAAATTGAAAGACAAATAGATTTAATTAACAAGGGAGAAGAGGTTATTCAAGAAACTAGGCATTTTAATGAGAGCGATGGAAAAACATATTCAATGAGAGGAAAAGAAGAGGCAGAAGATTATAGATATTTCCCAGATCCTGATCTTCCTCCTCTTTTAATTGATGATAATATTTTAAATAGAGCAAAAGAAAACATAAAGGAGTTACCTCAAAATATAAGAGAGAAATTAAAAGAATTTTCTCTAACAGAAACAGAAATTGAAACCATTGTTTCAAATTTATATATTAAAGATTTTTACTTTAAAACAATTAATTTCTTCAACGAGCCAAAAGTAATTTCAAATTGGCTTTTAACAGATATTTTAGGATTTATTAATGAGAGAAATTTAGATAGAATACCTTTTTCACCCGAAGATTTTGCTGAATCTTTAAAAATGTTTTATGAAAAAAAGATTTCTTCAAAAATATTAAAAAAGATAATTGAACTTTTATTTGAAGGAAAATCACTTGAGTATATAATTAAAAATGAAAATATTATGCCAATAACTTCAAAAGAGGAAATAAGAAAATTTGTTTTAGAGGTTATAAAAGAAAATATGAAAGTAGTTGAAGATTACAAAAAAGGAAAAAACAAAGTTTTGCAATTTTTAATAGGGCAAGCAATGGCAAAAAGTAAAGGAAGATTAGATCCAGATTTATTAAAAGAAGTTTTTATTGAGGAGCTTAAAAATGAGTAGTTTTGTTCATCTTCATCTTCATACTGAATATTCACTTCTTGATGGTTTGATAAAATTTGATGATCTTTTTGAAAAATTGAAAAAACTCAATATGGATTCAGTTGGAATAACTGATCATGGTGGATTATATGGAGTTATTCCATTTTATAAAAAAGCAAAAGAGGTAGGAGTTAAACCGATAATTGGTGTTGAACTTTACTTTTCTCCAACTTCAAGACATGAGAAGAAAGGAAAAGAAGATAGAGAAAATTATCATATACTTTTGTTTGCCAAAGATTATGAAGGATATTCAAATTTATCTAAACTTGTCACAATAGCTCATCTTGAGGGATTTTATTATAAACCAAGAATAGATATAGAAGTTTTAAGAAAACATAATAAAGGTTTAATTCTTACAACCTCTTGTGTTAAAGGAGAAATACCTTCTTATATTCTTGAAGGAAGGTATGAAGAAGCAAAAAGTAGAATTTATGAATTTAAAGAAATTTTTGGGAATGATTTTTATATTGAACTACAAGATCATAATTTAAAAGAAGAAAAAGAAGTTTTACCAAAACTTGTTCAAATTGCAAAAGAAACAAATACAAAAATTTTTGCTTCAAATGATGTTCACTATTTAAATAGAGAAGATGCCAAAGTTCATGGAATACTTTTATGTGTTCAAACTCAAACAACAATTGATAATCCTGATAGATTAAAATTTGAAACAGATGAATTTTACTTAAAATCTTTTGAAGAGATGTGGGCTACTTTTAAAGAAATTCCTGAAGCAATTTATACAACAATTGAAATAAAAGAGAAGTGTAATTTAGAAATACCACTCCAAATTCCTAAACTTCCAAAGTTTCCTTTAAAAGAAGGAGAAGAGCCATTTAAAGTTTTAAAAGAATTATGTGAAAAAGCTCTTCCAGAAAAATATGAAAAAATAACAGATGAGATTAAAGAAAGACTTGTAATGGAACTTAAAACAATTCATGATATGGGTTTTTCTGATTACTTTTTAATTGTTAGTGATTTTGTTTCTTATGCCAAAAGAAATGGAATAAGGGTAGGACCTGGTAGAGGAAGTGCAGCAGGAAGTATTGTTTCATATCTTTTAGGAATTACAGATGTTGATCCATTAAAATACAATCTTCTATTTGAAAGATTTTTAAACCCTCAAAGAATCTCTCTTCCAGATATAGATATTGATTTTGCAGATGATAGAAGAGATGAAGTTATAAATTATGTTAGAAGAAAATATGGTGAAGATAGAGTTGCTCAAATCGCTACTTTTGGAAAAATGGAAGCTAGAGGAACAATAAGAGATGTTGGAAGAGTTTTAAATTATCCTGTTTCAGAGATGGATAGAATTGCAAAATTAATTCCTTTTGGTTTAGATTTTAAGGAAGCACTTGAAAAAGAACCACTTTTGCTTAAAGAGATGAATGCTGATGAAAAAAAGAAAGAACTATTTCAAATTGCTATGAAACTTGAAGGTATTAACAGAAACTTTTCAACTCATGCAGCAGGAGTTGTAATTGGTGAGGGCCCTCTTTCTGAAATTGTACCACTTCAATTAACAAAAGATAAAGGAATCACAACTCAATATGATAAAGATTCTCTTGAAGATTTAGGTCTTCTTAAAATAGACTTTCTTGGTTTAAGAACATTAACTGTAATTGATGAGACAATTAAATTAATAAAAGAGAGAAAAGGAATAGAAATAAAAATAGAAAAAATTCCACTCAATGATGAAAAGACCTTCTCACTTCTGAGAGATGGTAAAACAATAGGAGTATTTCAACTAGAATCTTATGGAATGAGAAAAGTACTTTCAAGTTTAAAGCCTACAAACATTGAAGATATAATTGCAGTTTTATCTTTATATAGACCTGGAACCCTTAAATCTGGTCAAGTTGAGGAGTATATTAAAAGAAAAAACTCAAATGAAAAATATGAAGTACTTCATCCAAAAGTTGAAGATATTTTAAAACCTACTTATGGAATTATGGTTTATCAAGAACAGGTTATGCAAGTTGCACAAAAATTAGCTGGTTATACTCTTGCTGAAGCGGATTTATTAAGAAAAGCAATTGGTAAAAAGAAAAAAGATTTGATGGAAAAAAATAGAGAAGATTTTATTTTAAGATGTGTTAATAATGGAATCGATAAAAGCACAGCAGAAAAAATTTTCAATTATATAGAAAAATTCGCAGAATATGGATTTAATAAATCTCATTCTACAGCATATGCAATGATATCTTATCAAACTGCATATTTAAAGGCAAATTATCCCAATGAATATTTTGTTTCTCTTTTATCATCTGTTGCTGGAAATGAAGATAAAGAGGAAATTTATATAAAAGATATTGAAAGTTTTGGAATTAAAATTTTACCGCCTCATATAAATAAAAGTGATATATATTTTACGCTTGAAGACCAAGGAATTAGATTTGGTTTTGCTGCAATAAAAAATGTTGGCGAAAATGCGGCAATTGATATTATAAATGAAAGAAAAAAAGGAGAGTTTAGGTCATTTTATGATTTTCTCTCAAGATGTAAAAATACTAAAATAAATAAAAAAGTTATTGAAGCACTAATAAAATCTGGAGCTTTTGACGAATTTTCAAAAGATAGAGCAGCACTTTTTGAAGAACTTCAAAGTGATGAGAAAACAAAACCTCTTTTATTTAATGAAGTTCCGCAAAAAAGAAGAAAAGTTGATGAGAGTAAAATTTTAGAGTGGGAAAAAGAAGCCTTTGGTTTTTATTTTTCAGGACACCCTCTTAAATTTTATCTTGAAAAATTAAGAAAAGATGAAGTAAAAATTTCTGAATTACCACTTTTAGAGAGTGGTAAAATTGTAAATATAATTGGTTCAATTATTTCATTTAAACACCATTCAACAAAAAAGGGCGAAGGTTTTTTAAAATTTGTCCTTGAAGATGAAAGTGGAAAAGTAGATGTTTTAGTATTTAATTCTCAAATAGATACAATTGAAAGTTATTTGAGAAAAGAAGGTCTTATTAAAATAGAAGGTGAACTCAAAATTGAAGATGAAAGATTTTCTCTAAGAATGACAAAATTCATAGAATTTATACACAAAAGTGAACTTGACGATAAAATAAAAGACATTCAGGTAAAAGATGAGAATAAATCAAACTTTCATTTATATATAAACCTTAAGAAAGAACAACTAAAAGATGATATATTAGAAAAGTTATCGATTTCACTTAAAGAAAATAAAGGAACTACACCAGTAACAATTTATTTACAGATCAATGGTAAAAAGGTTGAAGTTTCTCTTTCTGAAAAATATATGGTAAATCTCACACCATCTCTTCTTTCAAATTTATCTAAATTAATTGGGATAGAAAACTTTTATTATAAAGAGGTATCTTAAAAATAAGGAGGTAAGATATATGAGAATAGGAGTTTTGACAGGTGGAGGAGATTGTCCAGGATTAAATTCAACAATAAGAGCAGTTTTTTATAGAAGTTTAAATTACGGTTTTGAAGTTTTTGGTTTTTTTGATGGTTGGAAAGGATTGATAGAAGATAATGGAAGGCTTCTCAAACTTGAAGATGTTGAAGATATATTAAATTTAGGTGGAACTATTTTGTATTCATCTAGAACAAATCCATTTAAAGAAGAAAGGGGAGTTGAAAGAATTTTAGAAACATTAAATAAAGAAAAAATCAACGCTCTTATAGCAATAGGAGGAGACGATACTTTAAGTGTTGCTGCAAAACTCTATGAAGGATATAAGGTGAATACAGTTGGAGTTCCAAAGACAATGGATAATGATGTTTTTGGAACTGATTATACATTCGGTTTTGATTCTGCAACAACAATTTCAATGGATGCTCTTGAGAAATTAAAAGATACAGCAAAGGCAATGAAAAGAATTTTGATTCTTGAAGTTATGGGAAGAGAAGCAGGATGGGTTGCTCTTTTTACAGGTCTAGCAGGTGGAGCTGATGTTACAGTAATTCCAGAAGAAAAATTTGATAAAGATAAATTTGTTGAAAAAGTAAAAAGAGCATTTGAAAGAAAAGGATACGCAGTTATTTGTGTATCTGAAGGGGTTGAGGTTGCAGAAAGAGAAGAAGTTGAGGTTGATGCATTTGGTCATAAACTTCTTCAAGAGAGAGGTGTTGGTAGTTATCTTGGAAAAATTATAAAGGATGAATTAAATATAAACACAAGAGTTGCTCAAATTGGTCATGTTCAGAGAGGTGGCGCTCCTACTCTTTTTGATAGAATTTTAACAATAAGACTTGGAATAAAAGCAGTTGATATGGTAAAAAATGGTGAATTTGGAAAAATGGCAACACTTTTGAATGGTGAAATTACATCAATTCCTCTAAAAGAAGTTTTAAATAAAACTAAAAAGGTTGATGATTATTGGATTTCGATTAAAAATGTTTTTGAGATATAGATGAAATTTTTTAATTCATTAAGGTTTCAAGTAATTGTTTCATTTTTTGTTGTTGTGATAATCTCAACATTTCTTCTTGGTTCTATTATGATTAGAACCATGGAAGAAAACCTCTGGAAGGCAGAAGAAGAAAAGTTAACAACAATTGCAAAACAACTTGAAATAGCTTATACAAGAATAATTGAAAGGTTAATAACAACCGCATCTATTCAAAAGATAGATTTAAAAACAGCTAAAAGGTTGTATCTTGAAAGATCATTGGAAGATTATACATATACAATTCATGAACAAAATCCTCTTTATGGTGTTGGATATTTCATATATGGAGATTATTTTAATAGACCAGTTGCATTTTATGAATCCTCCTCTACTTTTTCAGAAAAATATAGAGTTGTTTTATCTCTTTATGAAAATGAAGAGGAGTCAGGTTATGTTTGGGTTGAAGAACCAAAAGAGATAGTTTATTCAAAAATTAACCAACTCAAATTAACTCAAAGAAACATACTTTATATAGTTGTTTTGATTTCTGGTCTTTTTGCAATTTACATATCAACAATTTTTGTAAGAAAAGTTACTACAATCAAAAAAGGCTTAGAAAATTTAAAAACGGATCTTTCATTTAAACTTCCTAAAATGTCTGGAGAGATGGGTGAAATAAGTTTTGCAATTAATGACCTTGCTCAAACTCTTTTAATAACAAGAAGTAATTCTGAAAAAATTCTTGAAACTATAAATTCAGGGGTACTTGTTATTACAAAAGATGGAACAATAAAAGAAGTTAATAGGGCATTTGAAAAACTATTGGATTTAAAGAAAAAAGATATTCTTGAAAAAAATTTTAACACAATCCCAATATTAAAAAATCTTCTTTTCGGTCTTTTTGAAAAGGGAAACTTAAAAGAAAAAAGAGTAAAAATTGGAAAAGATGAAAAAATATTTAACATACTTTCAACTCCATTTAATACAGATGAAATTTTAATTACAGTTGAAGATATAACTGAAGAAGTTAAACTTCTTGAAGAGAAAAGAAGAACAGAGTCATTAAAAACTCTTGGAATTTTTACCACAGGTGTTGCTCATGAAATAAGGAATCCTTTAACTGCTATTAAAGGTTTTGCACAAATTCTTGAAAAGAAATTTGAAAATGATGGTGATGAATTAAAATATACAAGAACAATTCTTAATGAAGTAAAAAGGTTAGAAGATATTGTAAAAGATTTACTTATGTATGGAAGACCATCTCCTCCAAACAAAATTTTGTCAAACATTTCAAGTGTTATAAAAGATTCAGTTTCTCTTCTTCAGGAAAAAATCAGTGAGAAAAATATAAATTTAGAGTTAGATTTAGTTTATGATCCAAAATTTAATTTCGATCCAAAACAAATGGAGCAAGTTTTACTCAATTTGATATTAAATGCAATTGATAGTTCTGATTTTAATGGAAAAATTATTGTTAAAACAAAAAAATATGAAGATGGAATTTTAATTGAAGTAAAAGATTTTGGATTTGGAATAAAAGAAGAAGATAAAGAGAAAATTTTCACTCCATTTTTTACAACAAAAGAAAAAGGAACAGGTCTTGGTCTACCAATTTCACAAAAATTAGTTGAAATGCATAATGGAAAGATATGGTTCAATTCAGATCAAAATGGTACAAGTTTTTTTGTTTATCTTCCAGTAATATAAATGGTATAATTGTTTTATGAATATGAGCAAAAATGATAGAGTTACAGTGCTAATTGTTGATGATGAGGAAAATATTCTTGAATTTTTAAATGAAGCATTAAAAGAAGATTATATTATAATTAAAGCAAAAAATGGAAAGGAGGCTTTGAAAAAAGTAACTGAGTTTTATCCTGATGTTGTTCTTATGGATTATAAAATGCCAGGGATGGATGGGATGGAGGCATTTTTAAAAATTAAAGAAATTGACAAAGACCTTCCTGTAATTTTAATGACTGCTTATGGCACTAGTTCTGTTGCAATTCAAGCAATGAAAGAGGGTGCTTATGATTATGTTACAAAACCGCTTGACCTTGACGAAATTAGAGTGACCCTAAAAAGAGCAATAGAACTTAAAAAATTATCTGAAAAAATCAAAAAGAAAGAAATTCAATATGAAGGTGATTTTCAAGCAGAAGGGTTAATTGGAAAATCTCAAGTTATGCAAGAAGTTTATAAACAAATAGGAAAAGCAGCATCTTCAGATGTAACTGTTTTAATTTTAGGTGAAAGTGGAACAGGCAAAGAACTTGTAGCAAAATCAATTTATAAAAATTCTTCAAGAAGAGACAAACCATTTGTGACAGTTAATTGTGCTGCAATTCCTGAAGGACTTCTTGAATCAGAACTTTTTGGTCATGAAAAAGGTGCATTTACTGATGCAAAAGAAAGACACATTGGAAAATTTGAACAAGCAAAAGATGGAACTATTTTTTTAGATGAAATAGGAGATATGAGTTTACCTCTTCAAGCAAAAATTTTAAGAGTTTTGCAAGAAAGAAGTTTTGAAAGAGTTGGAGGAACTGAAACAATTTTTACAAACGCAAGAATAATTGCAGCAACAAATAAGAATCTATTGAAACTTGTTGAAGAGAAGAAATTTAGAGAAGACCTTTATTATAGATTAAATGTTTTTACAATAACTCTTCCTCCTTTAAGAGATAGAAAGGAGGATATCCCTGATCTTGTTGAATATTTTATTTTTAAATATTCACATAAATATCAAAAAGTTATTACAGGTATAGCACCAGATGTTATGGATATCTTTATGAATTATTCCTGGCCTGGAAATGTTAGAGAATTAGAAAATGCGATAGCACATGCAATTGTTGCATCTCATGGTCAAATAATTTTAAAAGATTATCTCCCTCAAACAATTTTAGGGAACAAAAAAGTTGAAGTTACATCTAATAACATAAATGATGATAAAGTTTTACCACTTAATGAGGTTGTTGCTAAAGTGGAGAAAGATATGATTATTAAAGCATTAAAACAATGTAAAGGTAATAAAACTAAAGCAGCAAAACTTTTGGGGATTTCAAGAAAATCTTTATTTAATAAAATTAGGGATTATAATATAATCATAGAAAACATTGAAAATATAAACGAGAATTAAATTAATTTTTTATTTATATATAAAAATTTTTAAATAGAGAGGTGCTATAAGGGAGTATGTTAATTAAAAAAAGAATGAAAGGAGAGGAAAGAATGAAAAAATTTTTAGGGATTTTAATTATTTTATCCCTTCTTTTAACCTTCGCCCCTGTTAAAAATTTAACATTTTCTATATCAAATCCTGTTAATGTTATTAATGTTACATTAACACCAAATATTGTAGGAGAGTTAGTTAGAATAGATATTAAATTTATTTTAGGTGTTTCAATTTCAGCAAATTCTGATAATATAGTGATAACTTTTCCTAAAGATTCATTAGGTGATACATCAAAAGAATTTTATTTACCAACAAATATTCCTAAAACATCAGTTTTAATAAATGGAAGCAATAATATAACTGATGTTCAAGTAGATTTATTAAATAGAAAAGTCGCAGTTATAACATCAATAAATTTAGCAGCAGCAAATGAACATGTAATTACTTTTTTAACTACATCAGGTATTAAAAATCCAACAAAATCTGGTTTTTATTCATTGAAATTAAATACTTCACAAGAAACCGTGCTTTCATCTTCTCCATCTTTTTATATTTACCCCGGACCATTTCATCATGTTAAGATAATTCCAAATCCATCATTTTTCTCATCTAATAGATATGCTACTGGTCCTACAGCAGAATTTTATCTTGCAAGGTATGGTTCCTCTGGTGTAATGGATTATATTCCATCTGATATGTATGGAAATAATCTTTTTGAAGGATACACATACACTTTTGGAAATTGGGTTAAACCAGAAGATAAAGATTGTGGATATGAAACTTATGACATACCAACTGCAAGATGGTTTATAGTTTATGACCCAAATAATCCTTCACCTTCACCACCTGGCGGTCATACACCTGTAAATTGGCATTGGTGGATTCCCGGTTTTAGTTCTAATTATGCAATAAGACTTTCTTCGCCAGGGAATAAATCTGATGATACATCATTATTCATTCATCCACTTTATAATAAAAACCTTTCCGATTTTATTTTAGAAACTAAAATTGCATTTGATAACACTGTTGGTTATCATAGGGGAGTTAAATTTAGATTTAATGATTATGTTACAAGATACAATACAAAAGCAAATGGTTACTATGTTGATATATGGGGCCCTAATATAAGACTATTAAAGACAGTAAATGGAGTTGAAACTCTAATAACACAAAGTCCCTTACCTGCTGCAATATCTGCAAACACTTGGTATACTTTAAAAATAGTTGCTAATGGATCAAATATTCAAGTATTTTGGGGTCCCTCATCTTTGCCTTTACCAACTACTCCAATAATAAATGCAACTGATACAACATTTACTTCAGGAATTTTTGGTGTATGGCAATATGGTGGTGATGCAATTGTAAGAAGAACAGATTGGGATGATTTTTATATTAAAACATTAACAGGAGTAACTCTATTTTCAGATAATTTTGAAACTAAAATAGCAGCACCAAATGATCCACCTGATGATGGTGTTGATGCAAATTTTAGATATTGTGATTCAAATAATAATGGGGTTTATGATTGCATGGATTGTGTTTATCTTGACCTTGATAACTCTTTCTCTGTAACAAGAGGAGATATAAGAATTACAGCATCAACTTGTGGTGGAAGTTATGGACCAGGAAGTATTGTTAAAGCAGGTGATTCTGATATAGGAATATCATTAAGAACATTAAATGTCTTTTTAAACCCATCAACAGTTAGAGCAGGGGATGAAGATATAGGAGGACCTGCTATTGATATTGGAACTGGATTAATAGGTTTTGCTGCTACAGAAAAACATGCAGATAATATAAATTTAATTGCATCGTTTGAGCCCGGAGAGTGGATTTATAGAGATGCACCCATAGATCCATTTCCATTTTATGTTTCACCAGGAGATACAAGATTAACAACTGTCACAATTGGTTCAGTTAATTACCCTGTAAATAGTGTTGTAAGTAATCCATTTGTAAAACATACTGATGGTGGACCCACATTAAATACTTATGATCCAGGTGAATATATTTATCAGGATAATGATAATAGTGGAACTGTTACAGTAGGTGATTTAAGATTAACTACTGTTGGAGTTTATCCTGCTGGTTCAACTGTTGCAGCAGGAGAAATTGATATTGGGACAGTTCTAATACTTTTTAATTTTGCTACTGGAACACCAGAAAAATTTGTAGATGCAAATGTTAATTTAATGTATAACATAGGAGAGTGGATTTATAGAGACAATGATAATAATAAGATAGTTTCTCCAGGAGATACAAGATTAACATCTGTAACAATTGGAGCAACAACTTATACAGCAGGTTCTACTGTTGCAATTGGTGATTTAGATTTAGGAAAAGCACTAATTCCATTTGGTGATTTGGATTTAGGAGAACCACTTATAAACTTTGCGGCGAATGAAAAACACGCTGAAAACTTAGTTTCAGATAATTTATATAATCCTGGCGAATGGATTTATAAAGATAACGATGCATCAAATACCGTAACAACCTATGATTTAAGACTTACCTCTGTTACAATTGGTGTAATAACTTATCCTGCAAACTCAAATGTAACATCTGGGTATGCTCTTAGACCATTTGCTGCAGATGAAAAATATTATGATTACGATTTTACAACAACATTTACGACAGAAGATTGGA
This sequence comes from Caldisericia bacterium, assembly GCA_026414995.1. NCBI lineage: Bacteria > Pseudomonadati > Caldisericota > Caldisericia > Caldisericia bacterium. The sequence goes on from JAOAHY010000003.1 coordinate 45,078, forward strand.
TATATAGAGATTTAGATAATTCAAATACTGTTACAGCAGGTGATAAAAGATTGTCAAATGTTACAATTGGTGGAAAATCATATCCTGCTGGNTCAACTGTATTAGCATCTGATACTGATATTGGTTTATCTTTGACTTCAATAGATAACACAGCACCTCCCCCAATATTCAGTTATTTTGACTCAGACAATTCAGGTACATATTCACCTTTTGAAAGAATATATAATGATGTAAATAATAGTGACACAATAGATGTTGGCGATATAAGAGTTAGAACTCCATCATTAAGATTTTATAATACAGATACTAGTAAAGATAAAGGTCTTGATTCTTGTGATTTTGTATATCTTGATCTTGATAACTCTATGACACCATCTGAATGTGATGTAAGATTAACACCAGTAAATATTTGGACAACAAACTCCTTTGCTCATTATGAAGCAGGAAGCAAAGTTAAAATAACAGATCTCGATGCATCTAAATTAGATCCACTTCAAATTGTTTGGCCATTTATGATGTTGAAACAATATTCTAATCCTTCAAATAGATTATTTTTTAATTACCATTTTGGTGATTATAATTCAAATAAAGTATGGGATGATAATGAACCAGTTAACTTTATTATAGATTTTGTATTGAACTATAAATTAATTAATGGAATTCAAAAAAATGTCGTATCTCCTGGTGATTTAAGAATTTCTACTAACTTTTTGATAAGTTCAAATTTAGTTGGAACAAATCCTGGTTATATTGATATAAATGGTTTTTACACTGCACCTATCTTAGGAAGCGCTGATCCTCCTTATGAAGTCACTCTAAATGTAACCCTTTCTATTGGTGGAATAGCAAGAAGTGGTTCTTCAAAAATTGTTTTATTCAGAGGTCCTCCAAAAATTACTTTATCACCACAGACTCAATGGTTAGCACCTTGTACTGAATTTCAATACAAGGCAATTGTTACAGATATTTCAGGAAATCCAATTCCTAATGCAGAGAAAAATGTTAATTTTGGTGTTGGATATCCAAAAAATACAACAACAAATAAATATTTAATGCCTTATCCTTTTGGATTTACAGGTACATATCCGGAAGATCTTGGTATGCCGCTTGTTGAATTTTCTAATTTTGAAAAGCATGCTGACAATGTTTTGATAAATGTTCCAGCAAATAATGGAAAATATGACCCTGGTGAGTGGATATATAGAGATAATGATTTATCAAATTCTGTATCACCAGGTGACCTGAGATTATCAAAAGTTTATAAAGTAGGTAAAACATATGCTCCAGGAACAGTGGTTCAATTAGGCGATTGGGATGCAGGCACAGCACTCATTTCATTTAATAATTTAAAAGAAAGACATACACAACATATTAATTCAAATGCTCCGTTCCCACCAGCATTTGATGTTGGTGAATATATTTATTCAGATGAAGATTCAAATTTTGCAGTATCATTTGGAGATATTAGACTTACTGATGTTAAAAGAGGTTCAGTATTTTATGCAGCAGGAACAAAGGTAAATGATAAAGATATTGGTGATGCCTTAAAACAATTTAATGATGATTTACCAGGAGGAATTGATGTAAAGTTTGTTGACTTAAATGGAAATGGAGTTTTTGATAACGGTTTTTGGTTCCAGAGCAATAATGATTGGTACTATTTCCCTGGTGAATGGTTATATATTGATGTTGACAACAATGGAGTTGTAAGTCAAGGTGATTATAGAATTTTATCTTGTAGTTGCCTCTCTAATTGTTTAATATGTGGACCTATGGGACTTAACCCTGGTTATGTTTTAGCAACAGATACTGACCTAGGCTATTCTTTATCTGTAGATGTAAATATCGATGAAAAGATAAAATTTGTTGATAGAAACTCAAATGGTTCATGGGACTATTTAAATGAACCACTTTATTGGGATAAAAATGGAGATTCTTATGTAACAAAGGATGATATAAGATTAACAGATGTTTACACTCCAGGTGCTACAATTGATAAGACAGGAAAATTCGTATCGACTGCTTGTTCAGGTGGTGAATATAGTATTTGGGCTTCATTTACATATAACAATACTTGTGTTGATGGAACTTGTGGAGGTGCAGTCGTTTATAATTCTATTCCAACATATGCAATTGTAACAACAGCAGTAAGAGTTGAAGTATCTCCAAGAGATATAACATTAATATCTGGTGAAAGAGTTCAATTTACAGCAGTTGCTCTTGATCCCCTTGACCATGTTGTTATAACTCCATCACCAGTTTGGAGTTTGTTTAATATAGACCCAATGTATCCAATTGGAACAATTGATTCATCAACTGGATTATTCACTGCTCTATCAGATAGATGTGTTGAAGGATATGCAATAGCAACAATAAAAACTACATGTTGTGGTGATATTTCTTCAACATTACCTCCACCAGAAGAAAATAGAACTTCTGCAAAAATAAAAGTAAATAGTCTGGTAGATGTTCTTGAACAAACTATAAAATTCTCAGGTTCAGAAATTAGCACAAATGTAAAATGGTTTGTTGATCAAAGTGGAGATAAACTTAAAGTAACAATAACTACAAGTATTGGAACTTCAAAAGAGTTATACTTTACACCACCAACAGCAAGTGTTGGATCATGGCAAAATATTTATGTTTCAATCCCTATAACAGAACTTGGTATTACTACAATTGGTACAACCATAACAGTTACTTTAAGAGCAGATGTTATACCATCTTATCCGTCAAGTAAGTGGTGTACATTTGATTTATACTCATTTAAATTTACAACAACTCCTTTACTTACAATATCAGGAGATGTTTTTATAATTGGTTCAAATATAACTGGAACATTAACAACCCTTTCTGATTTAAATAATGATGGCAAACTTGACCCACTTCAATTCATTCAAATTGTTCTTTCAGGTCCTTACGATAAAAATTTAATGTTGGAGCCTTGGGGTTCAACTTCTGTTGTAAATGTTCAAACAGACCTTAATGGTAATTTCTCACTTGGTACTGGATGGGTAGATTCATTAGGTTATCATGGAGCAAAATATGATGGTATTTATAAAATAGAAGCTTTATATACTGTTCCAACATCAAAATTTATCTATCTTAAATATAAAGATACAATAACAACTGATTTATCAAAATTAACAGTTGATCTTACAACACCACAAGTAATTGAAGGAACTCTCCAATTACCAAATAGTTTAACACCAGGAAATAATGATGTTTATGTAGAACTATGGAAAGTTGATCCAACAAAAGGTTATGAAAGAGTAAATATATCAAGTGGACCAATAAATGAAATTGTAAGAACAAATTTACCACCTCAAACATATGCACCAGTAAAACTTGGACCAAATGGATACTTTAAGATTTATGCAATAATAGATGAGTTAGGAAGTTATGCAATATTTACAAGGGTTGGAAATGTAAAATCTACCCTTGGAGATTATCTATATGGAAGATATTATGATCAAGTAGGAAATCCTGTTCCTTATAGACCATTTTCAATAGGTGCACCAAATTATAAAGCAACTCTTCTTGTTGAACCAACTGTTCTTTACGCAAATAAATTAAATTACTTCACAATTTTTGTAACAGATCCTTCTGGAAATCCAGTTGATGAATTGTCTTTAAATCTTAAAGATAAATTTACATTTGAACTTCCACCTGGATGGACTCTTCAAAATAAAATGGTTAAACCAATAACAAAAGGTACATATCTTATTTCAGGCACACCAGTTGGTACAGGAAGTGGCTCAATGGTTGTAAAAGTGGCTGGTGCAATTCTTCTTTCTCTTCCAATTCAACCACTATCCCTTTATAATCCATATGCTTATGTTGACTTAACATCTGTAAGACTTGATAGAGAAATGATACCACCAGTTGTTGGAGAAGATTATGTTCTTGTTTTTGGTTTCCATCAACCACCAACTCCAGGTTTAGTAGTTTTTGACCCAACAAAAGATTATTTGATTGATAAAGATGATTCAATTTATGTTGAAGAGTTATCAAGAAGTGATACTGAAATAAAACTAAAATTTATTCCTACAATGTACACTGAACTGCCAATTAACCTAAAGTTTGGTTTAAGAGGAGTTGATAATAGAGGTGATGAAGAGAATGGCAAAGTTTCAGATAGTGTAGTTAACTTTAAGTTATTTAGTAAATTCAAAAATATAATGGGATTTAAGATAAAAGTTGAAACAACTCCTCAAGAAATTACTCAAGGAGCAATAGGTGCAGTAAGTGTAACAGTTTTAGATATAAATGATGTTCCAAGAAACAATGCATGGGTAGAGATTTGGGGTTATAACAAAGATGGTTCACCTGTTAATGATATGTTTAATGTTGGTGGACCAACTCCAAAAATTATAATTGATGCATCTCACCTTGATCCACTTAACCAAAACATTCTAAATGGAGTTTATACTCAATTAAACATTGGATTTAACCATGCATCTGATCCTGAGAAAACAAAAGTTCCATTTGAAGTTAGAAGATACACTCTTGTAAAGGTTTATACAGGTGATCCAAGTATACCAACATCAAAAATTATGGGTTATATACCTTATGCATTTGTAATTAAACCTAAAAAAATGCTTAATATTTCTCTTCTATCTATAGATGGAATGACAACTTACAATAAGATACTCACAGGAAGAAAACATCAATTATTGATAAATGCCCCAGGAGTTCCTTCTGGTTCAGAAATAATAGCAGTTGGTTCTAGAGGTTCAACTTTTGTAAATAATATGAATGGAACATTTACATTAACATTAGGTGAACCATATCTTGAAGAAGGAAATGCAAGAATAATGGCTATAGGTCCAAATAGAGATACATATGGAGAGATAGATGTTCCAGTTGTTAAACCAAAATTAGTGATAAATCCATCTGATAATATTCTTTCAGCAGAAATTAATGAAACAATAACTTTCTCACTTTTTGATCCAATAACAAATGCTCCATTTTATGCAAAAGAGGTTGGAGCAGATGGTAAAGTTGATACTTATGGAGCTCCATTTGGATTTAGAACAGTAATTATGAATAGAGTTTCTATTAGTGGAGTTTCATCTGGAACATTGACTGTAAATGGAAGAGATAATAAAAACTCAACTCTTCCTGATTCACCTAAAGTAATTCTTTATTACACAACAAATGACACTCCAGTTGGAAAATATGTAATTCTTAATGAATTTGACCTTATCTCTGTTAAAGTTACTATTGAAATATCAACACCTCAAGGCACTTTAATTGATAAAGCGATTGTAAACAAGACAAATAGAATAAAAATTAAAGTTGTTGATGCCCATAATAATCCTGTTGCAAATGCAGAAGTTGGAATAACATTTGCATATAATTATGCTCAAACTGTTTATGACTTAAAGGGATATACAGATAATTCAGGAGTTGTATCATTCACTAACTTTATTCCAAAATACGCTGGTGGTTATGATATTGTTGTGAAGAAACAAGATAAAGAATATGTTTTCTATGACTATTTCTATGCAAAAGAGGTTACAGAAGATGTTACACCTCCAAATATTACAGTTATTGAACCTACAGATGGAAGTACAAGTTCAAAAGTTAAAATTGAGGTTATAGGAAAAGTATCAGACGATTCTTCAGTTACAGCAGTTTATGTAAATGGAATGAGAGTTGATTTATTACCTGATGGAACATTTATGACCTATATAAATTTAGATGAAGGAACAAACAGAATAAGAATTATTGCAGTTGATGAGTTTGGAAATATTGGAACAAAAGAAATTTATGTAATTTATAAAGCACCAACCTTAACTCTTGTGATTGATCCAATTCCTTCATTTGTTAATAAACCAGTTATTAAAATTAAAGGTTCCACAGATAAAGGGGCAACTGTATATATTAATGATGAAGAGATAGAAGTAGATAGTGAAGGAAAATTTGAGGCGTCTTACACTTTAATTGAAGGATTGAATACAATTGTTATAAGGGCAGAAAAAGGAACTCTTACAAGAACAAGAAGAGTTTCAGTTACTTTAGACACAACTCCTCCAAAACTTCAAGTTTCAATACCTGATAATGTGTTAGAAAGAGCGTTTGATGTTAAAGGTACAACAGAAATTGGAGCAACAGTTACAATAAATAATGAGCCAGTGGTTGTTAATCCTGATGGTTCATTCTCATATACCTTAACAATTCCTGTTGGTGAAAAAGAACTTAATGTTGTTGTTAAAGCAGAAGATAAGGCAGGAAATACATCAATAGTTTCAAAGACAGTTAAATATAGAAGAGAAATAATAATAGAGATGATTATTGATTCACCAGTAATTAAGGTAACAAAAGATGGTGTTACAACAACTGTTATTTATGAGATAGCACCATTTACAATGCCTCCTGGAAGAACTATGGTGCCATTGAGATTTATAGCAGAAACATTTGGTGCAAGAGTTGATTGGGATCCAAAGACAGAAGGAATTCATATTGAACTTAAGAAGAGTGATGGAACTATGGTTATAATTGATATGCAACTTGGAAATAAGATAGCATATGTAAATGGAAAACCATATGTTCTTGATGTAGCACCATTTACTGTTGAACCTCAAGGAAGAACAGTTGTTCCAATTAGATTTATAGCAGAAGCATTTGGTGCAAAAGTTGATTGGGATCCAGCACTTCAAAAAGTAACTATAACCTATTATCCATAGACTAAGTGAAAGAAAATTGAAAGTTAAAAGGGGCTCAGTTAGAGCCCCTTTTTTTAATGAGTTATTTTGATTTATTAGACAAAAGTAATATATTATGGAAAGTAGACAGGGATATATAGTTCAAATTGATTTTCTTTTAAACCACTCGGATTTGCTCTTTCAAAAACGATAAATCCTCTTTTTGTTTTTCCAAAATTTATATTTATATACTTTTCAAAAGATACAAAATTTTCTGTCATCCAGTTATCTTTTGTTTCAATATAATCTGTTAATAATACATTTCCATTTTCATCGATTATTTTTATTGGAAAGGTTGCTTCAAAGAAAAAGTAGCCTTTTGCTTTTCCTTTAATTAAAACTGGATTTTGAATTTTCTCATATGGTTTAGGTTTTTCTACCATTATCAAATTTTCAGCATCTTTAATTTTTTTGAGAGTTAAATATCTTTGGTAAAAATTTAAGACAAAAATTAAAATAATTATAATAATTAAAATAAGTATTATTTTATTTGTATATTTCATTTATTTCTCCTTATAAAAACTTTAAATTAACAAATAAAATTATTTTAAGGTTGAAATAGATCTTCTGGTAAAAATTTAACTACTTTAACTTCATTGAATTGTTTTGCAGTATATTCAATTTGAAGCCATAAAATTTTTGCCCTACATGCACCACCTGATGATTTAAAGTATGGATCATCAAAAGTTAAAGTAAGGACTCCATTTTTTAATTCGCTTTTAACTAATTTAAAACCTTCAAGTGGAAATTCTGTTGTTATTCCTTTTTTCTTTTCTTCATCTGTTAACTTACCTTCAATCAATAGTTTAATTGTTTCTTCAATTATATTTTCACTTTTAATTTTTCTTTCAACTGGAACAAGACCTTTTTCGCTACATAAAATATTTCCAGAGGCATCTTTGTCGAGTTCTGGATTATAGTAATAAAGTTTTACTGTTTTTTCTTTTTGAGCACATGCAGAAAAAGAAAAATTTAAACCTAGTAATAAGATTAAAAGAATTAAAATTTTTAATATCCTCATATATCCTCCTTTAAGATTAATATATTATATTAAACAATTTAAAATAGAAAAAGTTTCACAAATTTTATATTTCACCAATTTCTTCAAAACTTTTAATTTCCTGAACTTTACTTTCTCCATTTTCTTGAGTTATATAGAAAATTTTATCTCCTATTTCCATTAAAATTCTATCATGGGTTATCAATATAATTTGCCTATTTAAATATTCACTTATTGATTTAATAAAATCACCTATTTTTCTTTTACTTGCTTCATCAAGAAAAGTTAATGGTTCATCTAAAATTAAAGGACCCTCAAATTTAGGATTTAAGCTTTTTTCGAGAATGCTTATCCTTAATGCAAGAGAGATTATTTGACTAACAGTTCCACCACTTGTATTTAATGGATCTCCTTCAAATTCAAACTTTTTAGTGATTTTTTTAATAAGAGGTTTTGCGACTTTTTTATTTCTCTCATCTTCGAGTTCAATTTTAAATATAAGGTCATCAAAAATCTTTTTAAGTGCCTTATTAACAAGAGATTCTATTCCTTCCATTGTGTTTTTTCTTACTTTTTCATAAGCATTTTTTAGAATTTCTTCACTTTTTTTTAAAATGAATCTTTTTTTTTCTATTTTTTTAAGCTCATCTTCTTTTTCAGAAATTTCTCTTTTTATCCTTTCTCTTTCACCAATTTTCCTTTCAACAATTTGATAAATTTTAAAAAAGTTATTCTCTATAATTTCTATTGAGTTCATTCTCTATCTCCTTTATTGAATGTTCAATATTTAAGATTTTTTCTTTTATCTCTGTTTCAAGTTTATTTATCTCTTCATTTAACTTTTCAACTGTCTCAATTCCATATTTCTCTTTAAGTTCAGTTAATATCTCTTCTTCTCTTTTTTTTAACGCCTCAAGTTTTCCTGTGAGTTCATCTCTTCTTTTAATAAGTTGCTTTATCTTTTGATGAATAGAATCAATTTTAGAGATAATATCTTCACTACTCATAATTTACCTCCACATTTTATTTAAATTATCTTTTATCTTTTCTTTTATATCTTCATCAATTTCTCTATTACAAACTGGACAAACCTTATTATTGAATATTAAATAAAAATATTCATCTATATTTATATCAATTTTATTTTGGATTTCATCGTATTCAATTTTTAAATTATTAATATCGCCTTTTAGTTTTAAGAAAGAAGTTTTAATATAATTGAGATTATTAAGTCTATCAATTTTTAATTTAATTTCAGAAGTTAATTCTTCTCTTAAATTATGTCTTTTTAAAATTTCTAAATCTTTTGAAATTTTTTCTAAATCACCTTTTAGATTTTCTAAATCTCTTTTTAAATTTCTTAAACTCATGAACTTTTCTTTTCTATCTATAAGAAAAATAATATCTTTTTCAATCGGTTCAACCTTTTTTAAAGAATTTAATTCTAATAAATCTATATCTTGAGCTCTTTTAATGTTAATCAATTCAATCTTTGTTTTTTCTAAAAAATTTTTTCTCTCTTCTATTTTCTTGAGACTAACAATTTCATTTTTTATTTTTATAAGACTCTCTTTCTTCTCGTCTATCCCTTCATAATTTTTGAGTAATACAACTTTTTCATCAATATCTTTTTTTATGTCTTTTTCTTTTCTATCTAATCTTTGTAGATCTACAAGAATTGAATTAATTGCTTCATCAAATACTTGTCCTCCTGATATTGTAAGTAAAGTTGAATGAATTGTTGATGGTGATTCATCAAGAAGATATATATTTTCCATCTGATCTTTAATTTGTGGGTTTAGTTTTTTTCCATTTTCAAGAGGAAGCGTTTTCATTCCAATTACTTTTTTTATTTCATCTGGTACATCTCTTCCAAAGTTTGAAAACTCTTTCTTGTTACCATTTGGATCAACTAAAACATATTTATTTACATTAACACCTCTTTCCCTAATAACTTTATATCCATTATCAAGTGTTATTGAAACAAAAGCACTCTGTTCATTTTGTCTAATAAAACTTGTACCTTGAGGTTCGTTAAAAAAGACCCATATTAGTGCTCTTATAATAGAGCTTTTACCACTATTTCCTTTACCTAAAAAAACATTGATTTTATCTGATAGTTCAATTTTTGTATATTTATGTGATTGGAAGTTTTTAATAATTATTTCTTTGATGTACATTTTTTAATCTCCAAATAGAGGTTATAGGATTTTCGTCTTTCTCAATTATACCTTCTAATTCAAGTTCATTTAAAATAATTTTAATCTCATTGATATCTTTAAAAATAACCCCACAACTTTCAAACTCTCTTAGAATTCTTTCAAAAAATATTTCTTCAATCACCCCTTCTCTTTTTAGGTAAGATAAAATAAACTCCTTTTTATCTTCTTTTTTCTCCTTGAGTTCTAAAAATGGATTTTTAGACGGAGGTGGATTTGTAAAAGTTTTTCTTACCCTAATTGGTATAGATCTTTGGAATATAGCAGAAGAAACAAAAGCATCACCTGTCTTTAAATATGGAAGCCTTCCAATATCAATATTTGTCAAATCAGTTTCTTTTCTAATTGTATCAAGATCAGTTTCTCTGACAGTTCTTAAGATAAATTTTGTTGAAAGTTGAGCCAAAATAGTGTCATCAAGAAGTGATGGTCTCTGTGTTGAAAGAATTAAAAATATGCCATATTTTCTTCCTTCTTGAGAAATTATTTTTAAAACTCTTTTTGATGGAATAAAATAAATTGATTCTTTTGGTGCAAAATTATGTGCTTCATCTAAAATAACAAAAAATGGAGGAAAATAGTCTTTTATTTCTCCTCTCTTTTCTCCATCTTTATAATCTTTTCTTTTTTCAACAATTTTCTCTAAGAAGAATGAGGCAAAAGTTTTAAGTGTTTCTAGTGAACCTTGAATTACAGCTATTTTCTCATTTTTAATCCAATTTAAAAGTTCTCTATCGCTTTTGCCAAATATATTTAATCTTTCAAGATGACTTAATTTTCTTAATACAGCCCTTGCACTAGTTCTACTTGTAATGTTTTTATCACTATCATCTTTACTTTTTTGAGCAAGGTTTAATAAATTCTCTCTAAAGTTACTTAAACTTTTTTCACTACCCATCATATAATATGCATTATAAATAACATCTTCTTGAGGAATTTCTATTTCGCCAATTGACTTAAAAAGGTTTTCTAACTCTCTTTCTGATATTTCAGAAAAATCAATTCCTGTATCTTCACCAACTGTAAAAACTTTAATATTTTTAATAATTTCATTTATCCCCTTTTCTTTTTCATTTAAAGTCGAAAAACTCATTTCAAAGTGAGGATCAAAAATAATTGCAGGATAACCAAATTTTGCTATCTCTTCAATTAAAACTCTTAAAAGAAAAGATTTTCCAGAACCTGAGCCACCAAAAATTCCAATGTGTGGATATTGAATCATCTCCTCTATTGTAAATACAAATGGTATTTCTCTTTGTTCTCTCTCTTTTCCATCTTCTATTATTTTGTATAAATTTTTCAATTTTGAAGGTAATTCATCAAAAAACCTATCACTATTTTTTATACCTCCAAGAATTAACCCCTTTTCTTCAACTTTAAAAATGTTTTTTATTTCTGAAAAATTTGCCCTTCTTGCTTTGCTTCCAACTTTTATTGGAAAAGGTGGTTCATCAAGAAGTTTAAGTTTAGCTATATTTATATCTTCTTTTTCAATATCAAATCCGAGTATTTTAAGGTGTTCTATAATTTTTTGGTCTCTTTCATTTTGAATATCTGGTCTTGGAAAAAATTTATTAAAAGTAAAAGATTCAACAATTTCTCCAAGATACTCTTTCTCCTCTATAACAAAAAAATAGTCTCTTAAAGAAAATCTTTCTTCTCTAGAAGCAATATAAACTTCAAATTGATTTGATTCTCCAACAACATATATCTCTTTCATCTTAGCCACCTTTTTAATTTAAATAATTTTTCAAGATATTCACTTTTTATAAAATTTTTTGAAATCAAAAATTTTTCTTCATCTGTTAATTTTACATCTTCATGAGACATGTCTCTAAAAATTGGTATTCCTCTTCCGTATCTTTCAGTAATAAACATTAGGAATGAAGCAATTTCTTTATATTTATAACTCCAAATGTTTGGAACCTCAAAAGAAATTGGAGAAGGATCTTTTGATAATCTTAAAAATGTTGTTGAAAAACCCTCTTTTCTTGAAGGTTTTTCAATATGTAACATCTCTCCCTCATTTAGATTTCCAATTAAAAGTTCTTTATCATGAACTTTTGTTGAATTAGGAGTATCTTCAAAAATACCCGATATAATAATACTTCCAATATCTTCAACTATTCCACATAATAAAATTCCATTTTCATTACAAATTTTGATTAATCTTCCAAATTCTTCCGGACACTCTCCTTTAAAATGAGTCAGAGATCCATCCATAAAAACAATATCTCCATTTTTTAGATACTGTATTGATTCTTTAGTTACTTCAATTTCAAGTTTTGCCATTAAAACATATCTTAGAGACTCTTCAACATAATTTATATTTGATAAGTTTAAGAATATATCATCTTTTTTATTTTGTTTATGATTAGTGAGCTTTTCTAACTTTTCTTTAAAGAGATTATAATCTTCTTCAATTAAAGGAGAAAAAAGGTCATACATAAATATTTTTATTTCAAGATTTGGTGAATAAGAAAGAGATCTAAATATGTAGTAATAGTGTGGAAAGGTGTTTCCAATTTTAGACATAGAGCCATCAACAAAAAAAGTATTAAATTTAAAATCTAATCCAAAAGATTCTATTTTTTCTTTATTTTTTAAAATATAATCTATAAAAATTTTGTTTTTTTCATCATTAAATAGATTTTCAATTTCAAAGTTCAGTTTTTTAAACTTTTCTTTAAAATCATCAATATTCTTTATATACTCTTTCTTTTGCTTCATAATACCTTTTTTTAACTTCTTCTTTTACTTCATTTTCAATATTTTCATTTTTTAATATCTCTTCTAAAATTTTTTCAGGATCAAGTAAGTTTCCAAAATTTTCATCTTTTAATGCTTTAAAATACTCAAGAAAAGAGATATCAGAATTAATTATTGAATCAATTTTTATTTCAATTTCCTCTCTTTTTTTAACATTTTTTAGTTTTATTAATTCAACTTCTACTTTTCCATTATCAATTTTTAATAAAGCAACTTGTGGAATTCTATCGAATTGTGTTTTTGAATCTCTTGCAACACTCCCAGGTGAGATAAATATTTTTCCATTTATCTCTCTTATTCCATATCCATCATGATAATGACCTACAAGAAAAATATCTCCTTCGCTTTCCCTTGAAACTTCTTCAAGAGAAAGATAAGGAAAATTTGCTTTAAATGGGAGTAAATATGCATGAACAATTATGATTAAGATTTTATTTTTGTCTTTCTTTTTAATTCTATGAAATTCAATATTAGAATCAACTCCATCTTTATAGTTAATTCCTCTTATTTCAATATCAGTATCAAAAGGAGGGAAAGTTTCTTCATCATTTAAAATTTTTAAAACTTTAGCTTCTTCAAGCATTTTAACTGCCTTTTTTTTGTATGTTTCAGGATTTCTTCCTTCAATATCATGATTACCAACTATGCCAATAATTGGTTTTGAATTAAATTTCTTTAAGGTTTGTGTTAAAAGTATTGTTACTTCATAACTAGGAGATGGTCTTGTAAAAAAATCTCCACCAAATAAAACATAATCAACATTTTCATTATTTGCAATTTGAGATATCTCTTCTATTTTTGTTAAAATTGATTTAAGATAATCATCTTTTCTTGATGAAATAGGTTCTTCTTGAAGATGTGTATCTGTAAAGAAAAGTATTTTTTTCATAATTTAATTATAACTAATAATTTTTTGGAAATAAGATAAAATAAATTTGGAGGAATATATGAAAGTTGTGGATACAGAACAAATTAAAGAATTAGATAGAAGAGCAGTTGAAGAGTTTAAAATAAATCCAGAAATTTTAATGGAAAATGCTTCTTTAAGTGCTGTATATTTAATTTTGAAAAAAATAAATAATATTAAAAATAGACACTTTTTAATTTTTTGTGGAACTGGAAACAATGGAGGAGATGGTTTCGCAATAGGAAGAAAAATTCATTCACTTGGAGGAGATATAAAATTTATTTTACTTGGAGACGAAAATAAATTAACACAAGATGCAAAAGTAAATTTTGAGAGAGTTAAAAAAATTGGTATTACTATTTTAAATAATCCAGACATTAAAATTATAAAGTATGAGTTGGAAAATTGTGAAATAGTAATCGATGCAATATTTGGAACAGGATTAAAAAGAGAAATTGAAGGATATATAAAAGAGGTTATAGAATTAATAAATAATTCAAAAAAATTTATTTTAAGTGTTGATATTCCTTCAGGAATAAATGGAGATAATGGAATAGAAATGGGTATTTCTGTCAATGCTGATGTTGTAGTAACATTTGGTCTTCCAAAAATAGGAAATTTAATTGAAGATGGCTCTGAGAAGACAAAAGAACTTTATCTTTCATATATTTCATATCCTCAAGTTTTATATGAAGATGTAAACTCATCAGTTTTTATTAATGAACCAATTGAAATAAAGAATAGAAAAAAGAATACATATAAAAAAGATTATGGTGATACATTATTTATTTCTGGTTCTAAAAAATATTTTGGAGCACCCTACTTTTCTTCATACTCATTTTTAAAAAGTGGAGGAGGATACTCTAGACTTGCATCAGTTAAAGAAGTTATAAAATCTGTGAGCATTAATGCAAAAGAAATTGTTTTTTACTCTTTAAAAGAGAATGAGGATGGTACAATTTCAAAAGAGAATGAGGAATTTTTACTCAATCTATCAAAAGAAGTGAAATTTATTGTTATTGGACCAGGAGTTGGATTAAATGAAGATTTGGAAGAGTTAATTAAAAATCTAACTATAAAAATTGAAAGACCTCTTTTAATTGATGGAGATGGATTAACTTTAATTTCAAAAAATAAAGAGGTTTTAAAACAAAGAAAATTTCCAACAATATTAACTCCCCACTTGGGTGAATTTTCAAGGTTAACTCAAATTCCAAAAGAAACTTTAAGGAAAGAAAAAATTAGAATTTTAAAAGAATTTTCTAAAGAATATAATTCTTATGTTATTTTAAAAGGGTTTCACTCTTTAATTGCAACACCAGATGAAAGAGTTTTTATAAATTTGTCAGGAAATCCATGCATGGCAACTGCTGGAATGGGAGATGTTCTTGATGGAATAATTCCTGCAATGTATGGTATTGGATTTAATATTGAAGAAAGTATAAGGATGGGTGTTTTTGTTCATGGTTTTTGTGGTGACTTATTAAAAGAGAAATTTGGAGAAAATGGGGTTGTTGCAAATCAAATGATTGATTATTTACCTCTTGCATTAAAAGAGATAAAAGAAAATTTTGAGAGTGTTAAGAAAAAATATTCAATTGAGGTTATTTTATGAATTATTCTATTTTACCTCAAGAATTAAATTTTGACCCTAAATTTGAAATATCAAGAATCTCTAATTTTATTAATTCTTTTTTAAATAAATTAAATAAAAATAAAGTAGTTATAGGTCTATCTGGAGGAATAGATTCAGCAATCGTACTTAAACTTTTAACTCTATCTATTCCAAAAGAAAATATCTTTGCATTAATACTTCCTGAAAGAGATACAGATAAAAAAAATTTAATTGATGCAATAAATTTTGCAAAAGATCTAGGAATAAATTATAAAATAATAAACATTTCTAAAGTGTTATCAAAATTTGGTATCTATTTATCTGTGCCATATTTTATTCTCCCAACTAGAAAATTAAGAGAAAGTTATACTAGAAAATTATATGATAAATATAGAGAATTTTATGGAAAATCTCCGTTTTATCTTCAATATGATATTAATGAAGAATTATTGAAAAATAAGTGGTTTTTTAAAGGACTTGCTTATTTGAGAATAAAACATAGAATTAGAATGGTTACACTTTATTACAATGCAGATCTTATTAATGGAGTTGTGGTAGGAACTACTAATAAAACAGAGTATCTTCTTGGGTTTTTTGTAAAATATGGAGATTACGCATCAGATTTTGAGCCAATTATTCATCTTTATAAATCACAGATTTTTAAATTGGGAGAGTTTATAAGTTTACCAAATGTTTTTTTAAATAAAAAACCTTCACCAGATTTACTTCCTGGTATCGAAGATGAATTTTCTATGGGTTTAAATTATTTAGAAATAGATAGAGTACTTGTTAGATTTTTAAATAATTTACCTATTGAAAAAATAAGTGAAGAATTGAATATATCAATTGATTTGATTAAAAATTTATATGATGCTTATATAAAATCAGAGTTTTTAAGAAATCCTCCACCCAATGTTTTGAATTTTAGTTTATAGAGAGAACAACCCCTTTTAAAGCCCAAAGATCTGATTCAATAACAAGTTCATAACCAATTTTAAAAACATCTGTTCCATACTTTAAACTAGTGGATCTAAATGAAAATTTAATTATAATGTCTTTTAAAACAGGTTGTTCTGCAATAACAACTCTTCCATCAGAAGTTTCAACCCATTTTTTAGATGGTTCAATTTGTGGATCTTCTAAAATCTTTCCAAAAACTCTTCCACTTTTATCAACAATTCTATCTCCTTTTTTAACAGAATTTGCCATTTCAGGTGGAACTTCAAGAAGTTTTACAGTTATAATGTAATCTTTATAGGAAACTTGTTTTTTAACAAATAATGGTCTTATAAAATAAAACAAAACAATTATAATCAATAAAAAAACAACAATATCAAACAAATTGAAGAGTCCAAAAAGTTTAAAATTTTTTAATCCTCTATGTTCTCTTTCCATATATCTCCTCCTATTGCTCTTAATTTTTCATCAAACTTGAAATATCCTCTTTCTATATGATATATCTTTTTTACTGTTGTTTCATTTTCTGCAAAAAGACCCGCGATAACAAGTGCTGCACCTGCTCTTAAATCTGGTGCAACAACATCTGTTCCATAAAGTTTATTTACTCCTTCAACAAACAGAGTATTTCCTTCAACTTTTATTTTAGCACCCATTTTTCTTAATTCAGGTACCACATTAAATCTATTTTCAAAAACAGTTTCAGTAATGAGACTTACACCTTCTGAAACAGATGCAAGGGTTACCATTTGTGATTGTAGATCTGTTGGAAAACCAGGAAAAGGCATTGTTCTTATTTCAAAACTTTTTGTTCTTTTTTTAGATATAACTCTTAATTTTTTACCATTTTCAATTCTTAAATCAACCCCTATTTCTCTCAATTTGAATATAAGAGGTACAAGATGATCAAAAATTACAGGCTTAAGTGTAACATCACCACCATTCACTGCTACAGCAATTATAAAAGTTCCTGCTTCAACTCTATCAGGATAAAGAGAGTGATTTGTACCATGTAATTTTTTCTGACCTTCAATTCTGATACACCTTGAACCTGCTCCTTCAATTTTTGCACCCATTGAATTTAAAAATTCTGCAAGTTCTACAATTTCTGGCTCTTGAGCCGCATTTTCGATTATAGTCTCTCCAGGAGAAACAGAGGCAAGAAGCATAATATTTTCTGTTGCACCAACAGAAGGATAGTCTAAATAAATTTTTTCTCCCTTAAGTTTCTTTACACTCCCTTCTATTATTGAGCCAATAGCATTAACTTCAGCACCTAGAAGAGAAAACCCTTTTAAATGAAGATCAATTGGTCTTGACCCAATATGACATCCTCCTGGAAATGGAAGTTTAACTTTTCCAACTCTTCCAAGAAGAGCACCAACTAGGGTTAAACTACCTCTTAATTTACTAGCGTTTTCATTTGTTATTTCATAATTTAAATTTGTTGCTTCAATATAAATTGTATCTTCATCAATAAATTTAGCTTTTACTCCTATTGACTTAACAACATCTAACAAAGTTACTATATCAAGTAATTTTGGAACATTTTTAATAATTACTGGTTCATCTGTTAAAAGAGAAGCAGCAATAAGAGGTAAACAACCATTTTTTGAACCTTGAACATTCACTTCACCTTTAAGTTTTTTTCCACCTATTATTTTATACACTTCCATAAAGTTTCTCCTTTAAAATTAGTTTTATTCTCTCAGACGCTTTTCCATCTCCAAAAGGATTAAAGTCAATTTTTGGTTTAAATCCCTCTCTTAATAACTCTTCAACACCTTCAATAATTCTTTTTTCATCTGTTCCCACTAGTTTTACAAAACCAAATCTTATGGCCTCTTCTCTTTCAGTTTCATTTCTAAGTAGAAGTAGAGGTTTTTTAAGAGTTGGAATTTCTTCTTGAATTCCGCCAGAATCAGATAATACAAGGAAAGATTTTTTCAATAAATGTATAAAATCAATATAATTTAATGGTTCAATAAATAAAACATTTTTTATGCCTTTTAAAATTTTAAATTTTTCTCTAACTATTGGGTTTTTGTGAACAGGTATTACAAAAAATAGTTCATTGTATTTTTGAGAAAGAGTTTTTATTGCATTTGCAATTTTTGGGATACCACTATCCCAATTTTCTCTTCTATGTGCTGTGACTACAACAATTTTTTTATCTTTAGGCAAAGGAATATCAAAAATTGGATCAAGATTTAAAATTTTTAAAAGTGCATCAACAATTGTATTACCAGTTACAAAAATATTTTCTTCATTTACTCCTTCACTCAAAAGATTTTTTTTAGCATCCTCAGTAGGTGCAAAGTGAAATTTCGCAAGTTTTCCTATTAAAGTTCTATTCATCTCTTCGGGAAAAGGGTAATAGATATTTTTTGTTCTTAAACCAGCTTCCACATGAGCAATTGGTATTTTATTGTAAAAAGAGACAAGGGAAGCGACAAAAGCAGTCGTTGTATCTCCTTGAACAATTGTTAAATCAAATGATTCATTTTTAACAATTAAAGATAACTTTTCAAGAATTTTTTCTGTTATATGTTCTAATGTCTGTTTTTCAACCATAATCTTTAACGAGTAATCAACTTCTATTTTAAAGATATCAAGTAGTTCATCAACCATTTCTTTATGTTGTCCTGTATTAACAATTTTTAATTCAAAATTATTGTCTTTCTTAAGTTCATAAATCAAAGGATATAATTTTATTACCTCAGGACGAGTTCCAAAAACAATAAGTGTTTTAATTTTTTTCATAGAGAAAATCCTTTAATTAATAGAAATGAAAGAAGTGAGAAAAATAGTGTTAATATGTATAAAATAATAATAACCTCTTTCTCTTTAAATCCACTATACAATAATTTATAATGAATGTGATCCATATCTGCCTCAAATATACTCTTTCTTCTTATAATCCTTCTTAGAATTGCTGAAAATGTATCAAGAATTGGAAATCCAAGAGCAAGAACTGCAACAAGAAGAATTACTGAAGTAGTTGTTTTAAGTGCTCCCCAGACAGCAATTTCACCAAGAAGGAACCCAAAAAGAAGAGCACCTGAATCTCCAAGATATATTTTTGCAGGTGGAAAATTAAAAACAAGAAAACCTATAGCTATTCCAGCAACAGCAAAACATATTATAGAAACAATTATATTTCCTTTTAAAATCGCAACTAAACCTAATGTTGTTGAAACAATTGAAACAATTCCAGATGCAAGACCATCAAGTCCATCAATGATATTTATTGCATTTGTTATTCCTGTGACCCAAAAAATTGTAAAAGGTATGCTTAATTCTTTTAAATAAAAATAACCACCTTTTGGATTTGTAATGAAATTAACCTTAACACCATAAAAAATTGGTATTAATGCGCCTAATATTTCTCCTAAAAATTTCATCCATGGTTTTAATTTAAATTTATCATCAATAAGGCCAACAGCAAAAATTAAACTTCCTCCAAGGAAAATTGATAAAAACTCTTTTGAATTATATCTTAAATAAATGTAAAGAAAAAGAAGAAGAAATGATATATAAATTGAAATTCCCCCACTTCTTGGCATCTCTTCTTTTTTAATTTTTTCTTTATCTCCTCTTTTTTCATGAGGTTTACTTATTATATTAAATTTTTTTCCTAAATAGATAGAAAGTGGAGTAAATGCTAGTGAAACAAAAAAGAAAATAATTAAATAATAAAAGTTAGGTAAAAAATTTTTTATCATTTTGTCCCAAACAATCTATCTCCAGCATCTCCTAAACCAGGAAGAATGTAACCTTTGTCATTTAATCTCTCATCAATTGCTATTGTAAAAATTGTTGTATCTTTATAATGTTTTTGAACATATTCTATGCCTTCTGGTGCAGAAACTAATGAGATAACATCAATATTTTCCAATTTTGCTCCTTTTTCAAGTAAAATCTCAATTGCTCTTACAATTGAACCACCTGTTGCAAGCATTGGGTCCAAAAGAAAAATTTTAGAATCAGATAAAGTTTCTGGAAGTTTAACATAATATGTTACAGGTTTTAGTGTTTCATGATCTCTATAAATTCCTATATGTCCTACTTTTGCATTTGGAATTAAATTTAAAATACCATCACTCATTATAAGCCCTGCTCTTAAAATAGAAACAACAGTTATTTTTGTTGATAAAATATAACCTTTTGCTTTGCCTAATGGAGTTTCAATTTCAATTTCATCAAGTGGAAGATCTCTTGTCATTTCATAAGCCATAAGCATTGAAACTTCTTTTACAAGTTCTCTAAATTCTTTTGGATTTGTATTTTTGTCTCTTAGATATGTTAATTTATGTTTTATCAATGCATGGTTTAAGAGTTTTACATTTTTATAATCCATCTATCCTCCTTTCGGTAAAATTATATCACATCTTTTCAAGAACAACTCCTATTATATTTTCTGATTCTGTTTTTAGGATCTCTTTAATTTTTAGAAAATTCAAAAATTTCTTGGCATAATCAAGTTCTTCTTTTTCCATTTCTACTATAAGAAGACCTTTTTCATCTAAAAATTTATAAGATTCCTCAAAAAGAATTTTTATATATTTAATTCCATCTTCACCGCCAATAAGAGATAATTTTGGTTCCATTTTTACATCAATTGGTAAATTTTCATATTCCTCTTCCTTTATATAAGGAGGGTTTGAGATTATAAGATCATATTTTTCATTAACATTTGAAAACATATCACTTTTTATAATCTTTCCATTTAGTTTATATTTTTCCAAATTTATCTTTATATTTTCTAATGCTTTTTCATCTATATCAACAAATGTACAACTTTCAGTAAAATTATAAAAAAGAAGCGAAACTCCAATTGCACCAGTACCAGAACATATATCAAGTGTTTTATTAACTTTTTCATATTTTTTTAAAATTTGATAGATAATCTCTTCTGTCTCAAATCTTGGAATAAAAACTCCCTCTAAAACCTCAATTTCTAAATCAAGAAATATTTTTTTGTTAGTTATATAAGATAATGGTACCCCTTTTTTTCTTAGGTAAAATTTTTTAAATATTTCTTTGAAATTTTTTCTATCTATTTCTTTATTTAAATTTAAATAAAACTCCTCTTTTTTTAAATAAAGTGAATTTCTTATTATTAACTCTACCTCAATATCACTATTTAATAATCTTCTTCCAAACTTAAAAAGGGTTTTTATGTCATATTTCAAGTGATTCAATTTTTCTTTTCTTATCTTCCTCCTTCAAAGCGTTTATTATATCGTCAATGTTTCCTTCCATTATCTCTGGAAGATTATATAAAGATAAACCAATTCTATGATCTGTAACTCTATTTTGAGGATAGTTATATGTTCTTATTTTTTCACTTCTTTCTCCCCATCCAATTTGTCTTTTTCTCTCTTCTCCAACCTCTTCTAATTTTTTTCTTTGATAAAAATCAAAAAGCCTTGCTCTTAAAACTCTAAGAGCTTTTTCCTTATTTTTAAGTTGAGATCTTTCGTCTTGGCATGTAACGACAAATCCAGTTGGTATATGTGTAATTCTCACTGCAGATTCTGTTTTTTGAACACATTGACCTCCATGACCACTTGCTCTAAATACATCAATTTTGAGATCTTCTGGATTAATTTCAATTTCAACTTCTTCAGTTTCTGAAAGAACTGCAACTGTAACAGTAGATGTATGTATTCTTCCAGAGGATTCTGTTATTGGAACTCTTTGTACTCTATGTACTCCACTTTCAAATTTCAAATCACCATAAGCGCCTTTTCCTCTAATTGAAAAAATTATTTCTTTATATCCACCTAAATCTGTTGGATGTGAATCAATAATTTCAACTTTCCATCCTCTTTTTTCTGCATAATATGAGTACATTCTGAATAAATCTGCAGCAAAAAGTGCTGCTTCTTCACCACCTGCAGCTGCTCTAATCTCCATAATTGCATCTTTTTCATCTCTCTCATCTTTAGGAATTAAAGATAAAACTATCCTGTTTAAAAGTTCTTCCTCTTTCTTTTTAAGTTCTTCTAATTCTTCTTCAGCAAGATCTTTTAGTTCTTCATTTTCAAGAAGTTTTTTTGTTTCTTCAATGTTTTTTCTAATTTCTTTTAATTCTCTATAAAGATTAACACTCTCTTCTATTTCACTTTTTTCTTTTAGATATTTATTAAGAAGTTCGCTATTTTTATAAATGTTCTCATCTAATAGAGCATTTTCAATATCTTCATACTTTTTTTCAAGTTCTTCTAATTTTTTTTCTATCTTCATATCTTTTCAAACCTCAAAATTAAATATATTGAATTATCTTTTATTCCTTTTCCTAATTCATCACCTGAAATTTCTTTTACTTTGAATCCATTAAACTCAAGAAATTCAAAAACTCCTTTAGGAGTAAATGCTTTCTCTTTTAGCTCTTGAACCTCATTAAATTTTAAATCAAAAATATTAATTTTTACTTCTTGATTAATAGGATCTAATTCATATTTATAAATTTTATCTTCAAAGATATCAAAATCCCTTTTTATGAAATAAAATAAATTTAAAGTTTCAGTAAAAATTTCGCCCTTAAGGTAATTTTTAATTATTTCTAAATAATTATGTTCAAAAGGAAATGGAAGTATAAGAAAATTTCCTTTTAATTTTTCTTTTATTTCTTTCAAAGATGTTTTTTCAAAAAAAATAAAATTATATATTTTTTTATATCCCTCCCAAAAGGATATTCTTTCTTTTAAATTAAACATTTTATCTATGGTGAATATCAGGTTTATCTGGTACTATATGATGAATTCTACATCTTGGTTCATATTTTTCAGATGCTCCAACCATAATAATTGGATCAAAATATGATGCTGGTTTTCCATTTAAAATTCTTTGAGTTCTTGTTGCTTCTTCACCACATACAACACAGATTGCAGTAAGTTTATCAACCTTTTCTGCTCTTGCTAAAATCGCTGGCATTGGTCCAAATGGTTCACCTCTAAAATCAGTATCTAATCCTGCAACAATAACTCTTAAACCCTTATCTGCTAAAAATTCAATAACATAAATTATTTTGTCATTAAAAAATTGAGCCTCATCAATTGCAACAACTTGAGTTGTATCTTCAATTTTTAAAATTATCTCCTCTGGGTGGTCTATGCTTATTGCTTCAACTTTTGCACCCGAGTGAGAAACTATACTTTTTTCATCATATCTTGTATCTAAAGTAGATTTAAATACCTGAACATTCTGTTTCGCTATTCTTGCTCTTTTTATTCTTCTTATTAACTCTTCGCTTTTACCGGAAAACATACATCCAGTAATAACTTCTATTATTCCTTTTTTCATACCCAACCATTCTCCTCAGGAACAATTGTTTTTAAAAATTCTCTGTTGTTTCTTGTTTTAGCCAACATATCTGCAAGTTTTTGTAGTGCTTCGAATGAATCTGCATTTGCAAGTGCTTTTCTTAATACCCAAATTCTTTTATACTCTTCTGGATCATAAAGAAGTTCTTCTCTTCTTGTTCCAGATTTCTTAACATCAATTGCAGGGAATAATCTTCTTTCAGCTATTTTTCTATCGAGAACAAGTTCCATATTTCCAGTTCCCTTAAACTCTTCATATATTACCTCATCCATCTTACTTCCTGTTTCAATTAGTGCGGTTGCAATGATTGTTAAACTACCTCCATTTTCAATATTTCTTGCTGCACCTAAAAATTTCTTAGGCCCTCTTATTGCAGCTGGGTCTAGTCCACCAGAAAGAGTTCTTCCAGAAGGTTGAGTTACAAGATTGTATGCTCTTGTCAATCTTGTTATTCCATCAACAAGAATCATTACATCTTCTCCTAACTCAACTAACCTTTTTGCTCTTTCAACAACAAGTTCAGTGACTCTTATATGATTTTCTGGTGGAAGATCAAATGTTGAAGATATAACCTCTCCTTTTGTTGATCTTTCCATATCAGTTACTTCTTCCGGTCTTTCATCAACAAGAAGAATAATTAGGTGAATTTCTGGATGATTTATTTCAACAGATTGTGCTATTTTTTTAATTAAAGTTGTTTTTCCAGCCTTTGGAGGAGAAACAATAAGTCCACGTTGTCCTTTTCCAAGAGGTGCTATAAGTTCAATCAATCTTATGGCTAAATCTGCATTAGGAATTTCTAACTTTATTCTTTTATTAGGGAAAATTGGTGTTAAATTTTCAAATATTGGTCTATTTTTTGCTTCCTCAAGTGAAAGGCCATTAATTGATATTATTTTTAAAAGCGCAGGGTATTTGTCTTTTTCTGGAGGTTTTCTTACCCATCCCTCAACCAAATCTCCAACTCTCAAATTAAATTTTTTAATCTGAGAAGGTGCCACATATATATCTCTTTGAGAAGGCGAATATTTTGCTCTTAAAAATCCATATCCTTCTGGAAGTATTTCGAGAATTCCTTTATCAATATATTGCTCTTCTGGTGGAATCCCTGGAAAATAATCTAATCTTTTATCAAGAAGATCTGAAAATTGTGATTTTTCTTTTACTACTATCTTTTCTTCTTTTGGTAAAAGTTCTTCAAAATCTTCTGTTTCTTCTTCAATTTCATCTTCTAGAACATTTCCCTCAACTTCAAGAATTTTTTTGATAAGTTCGTCTTTTCTAAAATGTGAATAATTTTTAATCTTTAAGTCCTGGGAGATCTTGTAAAGTTCTTTCATTGATTTACTCTTTAACTCTTCTTCTCTCGTCAATTAGCACCTCCTTTTTATTTTAAAATTTTTAAGAAAAATGGCAAAAATACAAGAGAAATTATGCTCATAAGTTTCAATAAAATATTTATTGATGGACCAGCAGTGTCTTTAAATGGATCTCCAACTGTATCTCCTACAACACTTGCTTTATGTGCAGGAGAGCCTTTGCCTCCATAAAGTCCTTTTTCAATTAGCTTTTTTGCATTATCCCATGCACCACCAGAATTTGCCATTAAAATTGCAATAAGAGCTCCAGAAACAAGAGAACCTGCAAGAAATCCGCCTAGACCATCTTTTCCAAAAATAAAAACTATTACAAAAGGTGAAACTATAACAATCAAAGAAGGAATTATCATCTCTTTTAAAGCACCTATTGTTGAAATATCAACACATCTTTTATAATCAGGTTCTGCTTTTCCTTCAAGGAGTCCAGGTATTTCTCTAAATTGTCTTCTCACTTCCTCAACCATTCTATATGCTGCTTTCTCAACAGCAGATATTGCATATCCACTAAAAAGAAATGGTAAAATTCCACCAATAAACATACTAGAAACAACATTTGGTTTTAATAAATCAATATTATTTATACCAGCAACTAGTGAATATGCAACAAAAAGAGCAAGTGCAGTTAAGATTGCTGAACCGATTGCAAAACCTTTACCCATTGCAGCTGTTGTATTTCCAAATGCGTCTAAAGAATCGGTTATTTTTCTTACCGATGGATCTTGATGTGACATTTCAGCAATTCCACCTGCATTATCTGCAATTGGACCATATGCATCAACAGATAAAGATATTCCAAGAGTTGCAAGCATACCAACTCCAGCAAGAGCAATTCCATAAATTCCTGCAAAAAGGTATGCTCCATAAATTGAAAAAGAAAGAATTATCATTGGCAAAACTGTAGATTCCATTCCTACTGCGAAACCTGCTAAAATATTTGTTGCTGTTCCTGTTGTAGCTGCTTCTGCAATTTTTTTAATTGGGTTTCCACCTGTATAATATTGAGTTATTAAACCAATTACAACACCACTAATTAAACCTAAAAATGTTGAGAAATATGGAGATAGATCTTTTACATATATTATTGTTAAGATAAATCCTAAAATTGCAAAAATAATTGCACTAAAAATTGTACCACCTGTTAATGCAAGTTGTGGTGTAATTGTTTTAATTATCTTTGAAGAGAATTTTACAAATAATACTCCCAAAATAGAGGAGATTAAACCAAGAGATACTATTAGAAATGGATAATAAATGAAAGGTTGTTTTGATGATACATTTAATGCCAATGTAAATGCAATAACTATTGATGAGACTATTGAACCAACATAAGATTCATAAAGGTCTGCTCCCATTCCAGCAACATCTCCAACATTATCTCCAACATTATCTGCAATAACTGCTGGGTTTCTTGGATCGTCCTCAGGAATTCCTGCTTCAATTTTTCCAACAAGATCTGCTCCAACATCTGCTGCTTTTGTAAATATACCTCCTCCAACTCTTGCAAATAGAGCAACAAAACTTGCACCCATTGAATAACCAGTGATCAATGGAATTGGCCCAATTTTTGGAAGAAATTTTATACCAACTAGATATACAATAGATAAACCTAAAATTCCAAGTGATGTAACTGTTATTCCCATAACTGCTCCACCAGTAAAAGCAACATCAATCGCTTTTCCACCACCTGTTTTTGCAGCATATGTAGTTCTACCATTTGCTCTTGTTGCGACACTCATTCCTACAAAGCCAGAAAATGCTGAAAGAAAATTACCAAAAATAAATGTGAGTGCAACATAAGGAGATATTAAAATTGATACAATGATTGCAAAAATTATAACTATAACTCCCATAACTTTCCACTCTCTTACAAGAAATGCTTGAGCACCTTGTCTTATTGCAAGAGAGATTTTTTTAATCTTTTCTTCTCCTTCAGGATTTTTAAAAACATTAAAAATCAAAAAAATAGAGAAAATAATACCAACAATACTTACCAAAATGGAAAGAGTCAGAAAATCCATAATTTAACCTCCTCAATTTTTTAAGAGCCAGCGACCCGACTCGAACGGGCGACCAGCTGATTACGAATCAGCCGCTCTACCACCTGAGCTACGCTGGCAAAAATATGGAAAATATAAAATAATGATAGTCACTCTGGAGCGGGAGACGGGACTCGAACCCGCGGCGGCCACCTTGGCAAGGTGGTGCTCTACCACTGAGCTACTCCCGCATGGCGGGATCGACGGGATTCGAACCCGCGATCTCCAGCGTGACAGGCTGGCGTGTTGGACCGCTACACCACGACCCCGCTCATTTCGCTTATTTCTGGTGGGCGAAACAGGAGTCGAACCTGTGACCCCTTGCTTGTGAAGCAAGTGCTCTACCGCTGAGCCATTCGCCCTGCTTTATTATTCTAATAAAATTTCTTTTTTTGTCAAGTGGGTTTAAGTTATAATAAATACATAATTAATGGTAAAATTCAAAAAGAATGGAAAATTTTGAAAAAAGAATAAAAAAACTAGAAATTGAATTTAAAAATTTAAAAGAGAATTTGTCAAAAATAATATATTTTATAGATAAAAATTATGGTAAAGAGATAATTTTTTCACTTCTCAAAGAAAGAGGATTTGAGGTATTAGAAATTAAAGATAAAAGAATTATTTTTCCAAAAGATGAAAGGTATTTTGAAGATTATTTTAAAAATTTAAAAAGTTATTACTTTAGAAGAATTTTACAGGATACAATTAAAAAAAAGGAGTTTTCTTATGATTTTATCTTAAAACTTAAAGAAAAATGGGGAGAAAAAGTTGTTGAGAGATATTTAGAAAAACTTGTAAAATATAAAATTTTTAAAAAGGAAAATTTTCATTATATCTCAAACTATATAGATATTGATAACATTGGAAATACTCTTGAATGGTATATTGGAGAGATTTTAAAAAAGGAATTTTCAATTCCTGTTATATCTAATATTGAAATTAAAAATATAAAAGAAGGTGGTGATTTTGACATATTTTTCTTATTGCTTGGAAATTTATCATATCTTGAAATAAAATCTTCTCCTCCAAATAATATATCAATTGAGGAAATTGAAAATTTTATAAGAAGAGTTGTAGAAATAGGAATAAAAGTATCAATTTTATTCATTGACACAACTCTAAATATAAAAAGGAATATAATAGATAATATGGAATTTTTACTTAAAAGAGTAAAAAAGAATTTTATTGGTAAAATGATTAGAAATGGTTTTTATAAGGTAGCTTCAGGTATTTATGTTTTTAATTCAAAAAGAAGCATTGAAGAGAGTATTAGGATTGTCATAGATGATTTATTAAAGGAGGATTTAATTTGAGAGTTTTAATAACTAATGATGATGGTATAGATTCTCCTGGAATTAAAATTTTAGGTGATATTTTTTCAGAGGAGTTTGAAACTTTTGTAATTGCACCAGAAAGACAAAGAAGTGCATTAGGTCACTCAATAACAACTCATAAACCATTAAGAATTAAAGAAATTGATTCAAATAAATCTAATTTAAAAATTTATGCAACAAATGGCACAACAGCAGATTGTGTTATTTTAGGGGTTGATGTATTAATAAAGAATATTGATTTTGTTATATCTGGGATAAATGAACTACCTAATGTTGGCGATGATATAACATACTCTGGAACAATTTCAGGGAGTATGGAAGGTGTTATTAATGGTATTCCATCAATAGCGGTTTCGATACTTGGATTTAAAGAAAACTTATCTTTTGCAGCAAAGTTTTCTAAAAAAATTGTAAAATATTTAATTAAAAATCCCCTTAAAAAAGGAACATTTTTAAATATTAATTTTCCAGGAGAAGGAGAAATTAAAGGAATTAAAATTTCTAAGGTTGGAAGAGTATGGTACAGAAATAGAACGATTGAAAGAAAAGACCCTCTAGGAAGACCATACTATTGGATTATTGGAGAGCCTGTTTGGGAAGGAGATGAGGACACAGATACTTGGGCAGTAAAAAATGGTTATATTTCAATAACTCCACTTCATCTTGATTTAGTTGATTATGAAACTTATGAGTTTTTGTTAAAAAAAGAGCCTGATTTTTTAAATTTATTGAAAAATGAATAAAATTTTGATTTTAACTGAAAAACCATCTGTTGCAGAGGATATTGCTAAAGTTTTAAATGCAAAAAGAAAGGGAAATTTATTTGAAAGTGATAAATATACAATAATTTTTGCATTAGGACACTTGGTTACTTTATGTGAGCCAGAAGATTATGATAAAAAATTTAAATATTGGACAATAAAGGATTTGCCAATTATTCCAAAAGTGTTTAAATTAAAGCCAATTAGAGAAACAGAAGATCAATTTGATTTTGTAAAAAAATTTCTAAAAAGTGATTCTTATGATTTTATTGTAAACGCTTGTGATGCAGGAAGAGAAGGTGAATTAATTTTTAGATACATTTATAAGCTTTCTAAATCAAATCTAAAAATAAAAAGATTGTGGCTTAATGCTTTAACAAAAGAAGAAATATTAAATGGATTTAATAATTTAAAGGATGGTGAAGAATTTGAAAATTTAGGAATAGCAGCTGAAGCAAGGGCTCAAGCAGATTGGCTTGTTGGAATAAATGCAACAAGAGCATTTACTAGAAAAGAAGGTCTTCTTCTTTCGATTGGTAGAGTTCAAACTCCAACTCTTTACATGATAGTTGAGAGAGAAAATGAAATTTTATCATTTAAAAAGGAAAAATATTATGAAATTTTTGCATATTTTGAAAAAGATAAATTTAAATATAAAGGAAAGTGGTTTGATGATAGTGATGATAGAATTTTTGATGAAAATAAATTAATTAAAATTTTAGAAAACATTAAAGAGAAAGATGGTTTAGTTGATTCAATTGAACTTAAGAAAAACAAAGTTCCACCTCCACTTCTATATGATCTCACAGAACTACAAAGAGAAGCTAATAGATTATTTGGGTTTACTGCTCAAAAAACTTTATCAATTGCACAATCTTTGTATGAACAGGAGAAACTTATTACATATCCAAGAACCGATTCAAGATATCTTCCATCTTCTTTAAAAAGTGATATTCCTAAGATTCTAAAAAATTTATCAAAATTAGATATTTACAAGAATTTTATTGAAAATGTTTTAAAAAGTGGAATTAAATTTAATTCAAGAATAGTTGACGATTCAAAAGTTACTGATCACTTTGCAATAATTCCAACTGGAGTTTTACCAAAAGGCATGCTTTCTAATGATAAAAAGATAATTTTTGATTTAATAGTTAAAAGATTTATTTCTGTTTTTTATCCTCCAGCAGAAGAATTAAAATTGACAATTATAACTAAAATTGTTAATGAAAGATTTAAGACAGATGATAAATATCTTATTTTTTCTGGTTGGATGAAAGTTTATGGAAAAGAAGAAGAATTATTTGAGGAAGTACCTTTAAAAATAAAAGAAAAAGTAAAAGTAAACAAAATAGAAAAAGTTGAAAAATTTACTGAACCTCCTCCAAGATTTACTGATGGTGGAATTCTTTCTTTAATGGAAACATGTGGAAAATTAATTGAAGATGAAGAATTAAGAGAGATTTTAAAAGAAAAAGGAATTGGGACTCCAGCAACAAGAGCACAAATCATTGAGAGATTGATTGAAGTTGGATACATAGAAAGAGATGGAAAATATTTAAAACCTCTTCCTAAAGGAATGAAACTTATAGAAACTCTAAAAAAAATTCCTCTTGAAGAACTGCTTTCTCCAGAACTTACAGGTGAGTGGGAGAGAAAACTTTTATTTATTGAAAAAGGAAAACTTGAATATGAAAAATTTATAAAAGATATAATAAATTTCACAAAAGATATTGTAGATAAAGTTATAAAAAGAGAAGGCAAAAGAATTAAAGACGAAATTGTTGAAGTAATTGGAAAATGTCCTAATTGTAATAGTGAGCTATTAGAAGGAGAAAGAGGCTATTTCTGCAAAAAGTTCAAAGAGAAAAATTGTTTATTCTATGTCCCAAAAACCTTCCTTGGAAGAAAGATAAGTAGAGAAGAAGTACTTGAACTAGTAAATAATAAAAAAACAAAACTTCTTTATGGATTTATATCAAAGAATAAAAAGAAGTTTTCTGCATATTTATTCCTTGGAGAAGATGGTAAAGTCACATTGTCATTTCCAGAAGATAAAGTAATTGATGAAAAATCTTTAGGAAAATGCCCTATTTGTGGGTCAAATGTGTTAGAAACTGAAACGAAATTTAAATGTGAAAATGATAATTGTTCATTTTCGATTAATAAATTTATTCTTGGAAAGGAAATAAAAAGAGAAGATA
This sequence comes from Caldisericia bacterium, assembly GCA_026414995.1. NCBI lineage: Bacteria > Pseudomonadati > Caldisericota > Caldisericia > Caldisericia bacterium. The sequence continues at coordinate 76,298 of JAOAHY010000003.1, forward strand.
TGATTGAACTTCTTGGTGGTAGAGAAACAAAAATATTTCAATTTAAATCTAAAGGAAAAAAATTTAAAGCACAATTAAAACTTGAAAAAGATAAATTGAAATTTATTTTTGAGGAGAAAGGTCATGGCAAAAGTAATAGTAAGAAGAGTAAATGAATATAATGAAGATTTAATTAAAAAAATTTTTCTTGAAAATAAAGAATTTATTTTAAAAGATTTAAATCCAAAAGACAAGGTTCTTGTTAAACCAAACTTTTTATCTTTTAACCCACCAGAAAAAGCAGTTACAACTCATCCAGTTTTTATAAAGGCATTCATAAAATTTCTTCTTGAGCATGATATTTATGTAATATTAGGAGATATTCCAGGAAGAGCAATTAGTTCAACTAAACTAAAAGAACTTTCAGGAGTATCTGAATTTGAAGGAGAAAATTTAAAAATAGAGGACCTCGGAGTATATGGTTTTAGAAATGTAGGTACAACAGTAAATGAAATTGAAATTAAACTTCCAAATATTCTTTGGGAAGTTAAAAGAGTTTTTAATCTGCCAAAAATGAAAACACATTCTTTAACTTTTATTAGTGGTGCAACAAAAAACCTTTTTGGTTTAACTCCAAGAAAAGATAGATTGATAATACACACAATTTCAGATCCAGTTTTATTCTCTAAAATTTTAATTGACATAAACAAATTTTTACCAGTTCCTCAAATTATTTTACTAGATGGGATTTTAGGTATGGAGGGAGATGGCCCTTCTTTTGGTAATCCAGTTTGGTTCAATTCTATTATAATTTCGAATGATCCTATTATTTCAGATTTTATAATGAGTAAAATAATGGGTTTTGAGATAGAAAATATTCCTCTCTTTAAAAATGATTGGTGTTTAGATTTTGATTTAGATGGAGATATTGATGTGCTTATTAAAAAATCAGAAAAACCAAAAACCTTTCTTGTTTCAGGAAAAGGAACATCTCATATAGCAGCCTTTTTTTATAAATATCTTGGAAACTTTCTTCAACCAAAACCAAATGTTGATAAAAATAAGTGTATAAAATGTGGAGTTTGTTCATCAAAGTGTGCAGGCAAAGCAATAACATTAAATCCATACCCTATTTTTGATAGGGAAAAATGTGTTTTGTGTTATTGTTGTCATGAATTATGCCCTCAGGGGGCGATATACCTTAAAAGAGGTATAATTTCAAAAATTGTAAAAACATAAAAAGGAGGATTTTATGGATCTTGGAATAAAAAATAAAATAGCAGTAGTAACAGGTGGTAGCAAGGGTCTAGGCAAAGCAGTTGCCTTTTCTCTTGCAGAAGAAGGAGCAAGGTTAGGGGTTTGTGCAAGAGATGAAAAAGCACTAAAAGATTTAAAAAGAGAGATTGAAGAGAGTTATAATACTGAAGTTTTTGTTTTTCCATGTGATTTAACAAAAAGAGATGAAATTTTGAAATTTAAAGATGAAATTATAAAATTTTATGGAACAGTTCATCTTCTTTTTATAAATAGTGGAGGACCTCCGCCAGGTGGTTTTTTTGATTTTAAAGAGAAAGATTATTTAGAAGCAATTAATTTAAATTTAATGAGTACCATTAATTTGACTTATGCATTCATTGATTATATGATAAACCAAAAATTCGGGAGAATTGTTGCATCAACTTCAATTTCTGTAAAAGAACCACTTCAAGATATAATTCTATCAAATGTATCAAGAACACCAGTTGTTGCATTTATAAAAAGTTTATCAAGAGAGGTTGGTAAATATAATATAACAGCAAATTGTGTTGCACCAGGATATACTTTAACTGACAGATTAAGAAAAATTATTGAGAATAGAAGCAAGAAAAATGGTACTACTTTTGAAGAGGAATTAAATAAAATAACAAAAGATATACCTCTTGGAAGAGTTGGAGATCCTGAAGAATACGCTGATGTTGTAACATTTCTTCTTTCTGAAAGAGCAAGTTATGTTACTGGAGTTACTCTTTTAATTGATGGTGGTATATTTAGAGGTTTAATGTAATTAAATTAAGGTTCCAACTCCATTTAAAAAACTTATACCAGAAGGTCTTTCTCTTAAAATTACCTCTACTTCCATTGTTTTTCCATTTCTTATAATTTCTATTTTAACCTTATCACCAATATTTTTCTGTCTTAAATATTTTGTTAATTCCTGAACAGATGTTACTTCTTTACCTTCAAATTTAGTTATGATATCAAATGGTTTTAATCCTGCTTCACTTGCACTTGTTCCGCTTAAAACTTGAACAACTAATATACCTTTATTAACTGGTAAATTATTTCTCTTTGCAATATCATCTGTTATTGCAACTCCACTAATACCTAAAAAAGGCCATCTTACTTTTCCATACACTTGTAAATCATTAACAACTTTTTGAATAGTATTTGAGGAGACAGCGAAACCTATTCCTTGACCTGAGGCATAAATTGCTGTATTCATTCCAACAACTTCACCAAAAAGATTTAAAAGAGGACCACCAGAATTTCCAGGATTAATTGCAGCATCTGTTTGAATTACTCCTACAAGTGTAGTTCCATCTTCAAAAGTAAGTGTCCTTTCAAGTGCAGAAATTACACCAGTTGTGACAGTGTGATCAAAACCATATGGATTTCCAATTGCAATTACAGTTTGACCAACTTTAAGAGTTGAAGAGTCTGTAAAGGTAAGATATGGAAGACCCTTGGCATTAATTCTTATCAACGCAACATCAGATGAAGGATCTGTTCCAACAATAAAGCCATCATACTCTTTGCCATCACTAAGAGTTACTGTAATTTTTTTAGCACCTTCAATAACATGATTATTTGTAACTATTAATCCATCTTCAGAAATTATAAAACCAGAACCTAAACCTGGTGTTTCATATGTGAAAAAGAAATCTTGAACAACCTGAGTGGTTGAAATTCTTACAACAGCAGGACTAACCTTTTCTGCAACATTAATAATTTGAGATTCTTCAACTTTAATAACATCGCTTACATTAACATATTGAACTTTTGAGGGATTTTGTGAAGGTAAATAAAAATTTGATTTTAAATATTTTACTGTTATGAAGCTTCCTAATCCTCCTCCAATTAATGCTCCAATTATAAACATGATAAGAATAATAAAGGTTGTTCCTCTTCTCTTTTTTGGTTTTTCTTCAATCAATTTTTCTTTTATCTCTTCTTCTATTTCTTTTATTTCTTCATTTTTTATCTCTTCTTCTTTTTCAAATTCTTCCATAATTAATACCTCCTTTAATATTTATACAAATAAATAGAATTTTTGTTACAGATGTTTTGTTTTTATTCAATAAACTCTTCTGTAAATTTAGATATGTCTTTAGTTCTTCCTATGAAAACAATTGTGTCATCTTGTCTAAATATTTCCTCTGAAGATGGAGCTACAATAAACTCCTCTCCTCTTTTTATTCCTAAAACAATTATTTTATATTTATTTCCTAAATCAAGTTCTCTTAAAGTTTTTCCAACAAATTCTTTTGGAACTTTTGCCTCCTCGAGATTATACTCAGGAGAAATTTCAATGAAGTCGAGTAGAGATGTTGAGGTTAATTGAATTGCTAGTGTTTCTCCTCTTTCTTTTTCAGGAAAAACCACTAAATCTGCTCCAATTTTTTCAAGAATTTTTCCATGAAGTTCATCAACTGCTTTTGCTACTACATATCTAATTCCCATACTTTTAACTATCATAGTTGATAGTATGCTATGTTCTTTATTATCACCAATTGCAATAATGACTGTATCACAATTTTTTATACCTGCTTCTTCAAGCGCAAGTTCATCTGTTGCATCAGCAAGAATAACATGAGTCAATTTATCTTTAACTCTTTCTATTATTTCTCTATCATTATCTATTGCAAGAACTGGAAACCCCCTTTTCTCTATATTTAATGCAAGTGAAAATCCAAATCTTCCAAGACCAATTACTCCAAAAGTTTTCTTCATATTTCTATCCTACCATAACTTTATCTTCAGGTAAATAAACCCTTTGTGATTTTCTAACAATAACACTTGTTAAAAACGAAAGAATTCCAACTCTTCCAGTAAACATTGTAAAAATTATTACTAATTTTCCAAATGTTGAGAGTTCTGGAGTAATTCCTGTTGAAAGACCTACTGTTCCAAAAGCTGAAACAACCTCGAAAAATATTGAAATTAAGCCAAATTTTTCTGTTATTGATAATAAAAATGTTGAAAGAGATATAAGAAAAATTGCAGTTGTAAAAACAAGGTATGATTTTTTGATTGAAAGAGTCTCTACACATCTTCCAAATATAGTGACTCCTTCTCTTCCTTTTATCCAACTTCTAATATTAAGTAAAATAAGTGCAAAAGTTGTTGTTTTTATACCTCCACCTGTTCCTCCAGGTGATGCACCAACAAACATTAAAAATATTGTTAAAAGTAGAGTTGGAAGATTTAAATATCCAACATTTACTGTACTAAAACCAGCTGTTCTTGGAGTTACAGCATGAAAAATTGAAGTTAAAACTCTTTCTTTAAAAGAATAAAATTTAAGTGTTCTTGGATTTGAAATTTCAAATAAGTAAAAAAGTGTAGCACCTAATATTATCAAAATAATTGTTGTTATTATAACTAGTTTAGTATGAGTTGAAAGTTTTTTTGATTTAGGAAAATCAATCAATTCGCTAATGACTACAAAACCAATTCCGCCAAACACTATTAATAATATTATTGTTAAATTGAGAACAATATTTCCTCTATATGGTATGAAACTTTTAAAATCACCAATTAAATCAAAACCAGCATTACAGAATGCAGAAATCGAATGAAAAAGTCCATAAAAAAGAGCCTTTGGAAAACCAACTTCTTTTAAAAAAACTGTTGATAAAATTATAGCCCCAGTTCCTTCAAATAATAAAACTATATAAAAAATTCTTCTTGCAAGTTTAATAATACCACCAATACTAAAAAAACTAATTGATTCTTTCAGAATTATTCTATCTAAAAGTGGTATTTTTCTTCCAAGAAGTAAAGAAAGAAAAGTAAATATTGTCATATAACTTAATCCGCCTATTTGAATTAATAAAAGGATTATTATTTGACCAAAAGTTGAATAATGAGTTCCTGTATCTAAAACAACAAGACCTGTTACACATGTTGCTGAACTTGCTGTAAATAGAGCATTGATAGGATTTGTCCATACTCTATTTTTTGAGGAGATAGGGAGTGTTAAAATAAATCCTCCAATTAATATAATTAAAAGGTATGATAATATAATAAATCTTCCTGGCTCTTTTCTTATATTAGAAAGATGATTTATCATTTGTTTTTAAAATTGATAAAAATGAGTAAATAGAAATTAATAAAAATATAATAGAGATTATTAATGGAAGAGTATCTTTAAAGTTTATTATTATAAGATAAATAAAAAGTATAATTGAAAAAACATTTAGAATTTTTGAAATATAATTATACTCTCTGAATTTGAAAATTTGTGATACAAAATAAAGTAAAATTGAAGCCAAAAGAAAATTAATAGAAGTGTTAACTGTTATTAATCTTAACCACCAATTTGTTATACCTCCAAAAATGTCTTTTGGAAGGAAAAATGTTAGAAATGTTAATAATATAATCAAAACAACAATAGGATTTGCCATTTTTAATTCAATTAAATTTAAATATTTTTTTAAAGATTTTAATGAATAAACCATAAATGAAAACATAACAACAACTGTTAAAAATAGAACAAAATTTTTACTATAACTTTCACTTAAACCTGCAAAACGAAGATATTTAGCCATCCCTTCTTGAAAAAGAGTTAGTGGATCTTTTCCTTTAATTAATGAATCAGTTTTAGCATAAATTATTAATGAAAAAGAAGAAACTATTCCTGCTAATGAAAGAATTGTAATTGGAAGAAGGGAGGTTTTTGAAACATCTTTTTCTCCTTTTATACTTTCTGATGTAAATAATATTGAAAACAGAGATTCAAAACCAGAAAAGGCAACAAAAGATAGGGTTCCTAAAATTAAAGGAATCATTGAGCCTCTCGAACTAGATAAAATAAATTCTTCTCTCTGAATTCTTACACCAATAAATGGACCAAAAAATCCCCCAAAAAGAATTATAAATATTAAAAATGATGAGAGATATGAATATGGTTTAGATAATAAGTCATCTTTTAAAAATATAAAAATTAAAAGTAAGGCAGTTAAAATAATTCCAAATGTAAATTTTTCAGTAACTATTTTAAAAGGAATAGATAGAGGATAGAATCCTCCAAGAAAGATAATGTAAAATAGAAATACTGCAAAAAATATAGTGTATGGTATAATATCTTCCTTTTTATTAATAATGAAATATGAGAAGAGAAGAGATAGCAAAACAAGAAGCAAAAATGAGGTAGAAACTCCTCTATTTTGCCCTAAAAGCTCAGCTGTGTAATGAATAAATGAGATTGTAATTAAAAAAGAGAAGATAATTAAAAAAATTAAAAGAATATTTTTTAATTTTTTATTGTTTATTAAATAATCTTTAAAACTTAATCTTTTATTCAATAAGGTAGAAAGAAATGAAAGAGGATAACCAAAAAATAAAGTCATAACTATCGTTATTACAATTACTGGAATATAACCCCACTCTATTGCAATAATAGGTGCAAGGAAAAGATAAGCACCCCCAACTGCTCCTAACTTTTCTCCAAAGGGAATAAGAGCAAATCCACCTTCTCTTTTAATTTTAAATTTCTTTTCAAAAAATAATTTAGAAAGAAAATAAAGTACAAAAAGAATAACAAAAACAAAAGTTGATAAAATATATAATTTCATATTCCTCTCCTTTTAAAGGTTCTCATACAATCATAAATTTTAAATCAATTAAAATTTCTGTCAAGAAATGTTAATATTTAATTTATGAAAATTGGCTATCCATGTATAAACTATTCAATAGGTTGTTCTCCGAATAAAACTTTTAGATTAACCTCTTATGAAGAAAATAAATTAAGAGAGACAATTAGAAATAATTTATTATGTTTAATTGAAATTTTAAAATTTAATTTGAAGGAAAATTTAAAATTTTTTAGAATTTCCTCAGAAACTATACCTTTTGCCTCTCATGAAATAATGAGCATTAAATGGTATGAGGAATTTAAAAGAGAATTGATTGAGATAGGAGATTTTATAAAGAAAAATTTTTTTAGAATTTCAATGCACCCAGATCAATTTATTCTTATAAATTCAATTAAAGAGGATGTATTTATAAGAAGCGTTAAAGAACTTGAATATCACATGATTTTACTTGATAGCATGGAATTAGATTACACACATAAAGTACAAATTCATGTTGGTGGAGTTTATGGTGATAAAAATTTATCAATTGAAAGGTTTTTAAAAAGATATGAATCTCTTCCTGATTTTATAAAAAAAAGACTTTGTATAGAAAATGATGATAAGTATTATTCTGTTTTGGATGTAATAAAAATAAGCAACAAAACAGAAATTCCTATCATTTTCGATTATTTTCATTATAGATGCAATAATAATGGAGAAAAATTAGAAAATTTTTTAAAAGATATTATATTAACCTGGAAAGAGAAAGATGGAATTCCTATGGTTGATTACAGTTCACAAGATAAAGGTGCAAAGAAAGGCACTCATGCAAGAAGAATTGATCTTAAAGATTTTGAAGAATTTATTAATATTACAAGACCATATGAATTTGATATTATGCTTGAAATTAAAGATAAAGAAAAAAGCGCAATTGAAGCAAGAAAATTTCTTGAAAAGTTAAATCTCATTTAAAATATTTTTTAAATTAATATACATAGATTTATCAATTTTTTTGTCTTTATAATAAACATCTTCAAATTTAATTATAAATTTTTTAAGTTTTAATTTAACATCTTCATTTTTAATTTTTTGAAGAAATTCTTCTAAACCCTCATACTTTTCTTTTTTTAAGCCAAGTTTTTTAATTTTTTTGTAAAAATTTCTTATAAGCTTATCTTCAAATCGCTCTTTTTTTAACTTCATATTTTTGATTATGAAATACAAAATAAAAATTAAAAACAACAACAAAAAATAGAAACCCTTTTTAAAAAACTCTATCATATTAAATTTTATATTAAAATCTATTTTAAAATCTTTAATTTTATTTAAAAGTGCAATTTGTTTTTCAAGATCATAATTTATAACAAAAGTGTTGTAATAATAGTTTATTGTATCTAAAAAAAGTCTAAATTTTGATATTTTTCTTGAATTTAAAAGTGCTAAATTTCTCTCTGAAGATGGAGTTGGATCAAATCTTATCCATCCAATTGCATCAACATATGCTTCAACCCAAAGATGCGCATCTGATTGCTTAATAATATAATATTTTCCTATTTCATTATAAATACCACCTTTATATCCTGCTACAACTCTTGATGGTATTTCAAGCCCTCTTAAAATTAAAGCCATTGCAGTAGCAAAATATTCACAATTCCCCTCTTTTGTTTTAAAAAGAAAATCTTCTACTGGATTTTGTGAGATTGGTAAGTTTTTAAGATTATATTTAAATTGAGGTCCCATAAGGTAATTTTGTACATTTTTTATAGTTTCCAAAGCATTTTCATCTTTAAAATTTCTAATAAATTCATAAAAATTTTGAGATAAATTATTAGGAAGTTGCAAATATAATTTTTTTTCTATATCTTTTTCATAAACCACATTAGAGATAACTGATTTAACATCATACTTTATTTTATTTCCTATAATTTCTCTTGTTTTGAAACTTAACCCCTCTTTTTCATATCTTAAAAAAGAATAAATTCCAACTGGTTTATCAATACCAAAAAGAATATTTCCTCCATATGGTTCAAGATAAATTGTCTGCTCTACTAGTTTCCCTTTTATTTCTAAATTTTTTGAATCTTCACCAATTTTAACATAAATCCATTCGTTATTATCATAATAATTTAGTGTTATGCCTCTAAAATAAAGTTCATCATCATTTAATCTTTCAGTTGAGACTCTCATAATAACTGAATCATCTTCTTGAATTTCTGAAACTGTACCAAGTTTTACTGTTTCAGAAAATCCAGTTCTTGCAGTTAAAGTTGAGCCAAAAAATGAAAAAAGCGGATTTGGAGTTCTTGGAAGTCCAAAAAATAGTATTACTGAAAATGGTAGAGCAATAATTGGAATCAAAAAGGCTCTTTTACTAATTTTAAAAAATTCACCTATTTTTAATTTAAGATTTTTATCTTCAGAGTAGTATGTTAGAAAAATTATTGAATAGTTTAGTAATAAAATGAATATTAAAAAGAAAACAAGAAAAGAAATTTCAAAAGAGAAAATTGTTGCACCAGTAAATATTAAGATTGAAATTAAAAAAATTTGAAGATAATCTCTTTTTTCTTTATCCTCTAAAAATTTAATCGAAAGAAGAACAATTAGAGATTCAAGAGAAGGTGTTATTATATCTGTAAGTGTTAATCTTAAAAAAATCAAAATGATAAAAATTATTGCAACTATATTTAAAAGAGTTCTATTTATTTTATAATGTTTGACAAAATCTTTATATAAAGCAAAAATAAATATAATTAGAGAAATAAATAAATAAGGAAATGAAATTATTTTAAATGAGAATATAAACATTTCAATTCCAATTAAATAGGTTAATATATTTAAAATTTTCTTTATCTCTATTTTATTCATATAGTGCTAATTCCCTTAATAGATTTAATTTATGATTAAAAGAAAAATCTGGTTTAAAAAATTTATCCTTAATTTTTAAACCTACAGGAATACCTTTTTTGAAATTATCCATTATAAGAAATGATATAAAAGAAATTTTATCTTCTAAATTTTTAGCTTTTATTTTATCGAATTCTATTATTAAAGGTTTATTTATTAGCGAATCAAATTCCTTAATTTTAAGTGAGCCAGTCTTTGCACTACTTTTCCAATCAATATATTTTTTTGGAGTTCCATTAATATAATCTTTTATTGATTTGATATCACCATCATAACCACTTTTAATTTGTGATTCATATTCTCCATTTTTTTCTTTTTGAGATATTAAATTTTCATAAATAATGACCTTTTTTGGTTCAGGAAAAACAATAAATTCAAAACTCTTTTTTAAATTATAATATCTTACAAAAAAATTAAAAGGAAAAGGAGATGAAAATTGAAGTTCATTAATTTTATATAAACCTCTTTTTGGAAACACCAATGACTCTCTTTTGCTAATTTCTTTTTCAAAATAAGGAAAAACAATTTCCTTATCATAAAATTTTAATTTTATCAAGAAAGATGGCAATCTCTTTTTATTTATTAATTTAAAAATAAAATAGACCTCCTTTTTTGCATAAATTTCTTGAGGAAATTCAATTTCAAGATCTAAATTTTGGATATTGTATCTTCCAAAAAAACCTGAAACAGCCATAAAACTTAATAAAAAAGAAGTTATTAAAAAAAGTAGATTATTACCAGTATTTATAGCAGAAACACCCAAAAAAATTGTTATTAAAATATAAAAATATCCAGATCCAGTTATTTTAATTACACTGGGGTAGGTACTTCTTCTATTATTGATTTTATAATCTCCTTTTTATTGATATTTTCATATTCTTCTTTAAATAAAACCCTATGTGGAATTATAAATTCAATAAGTTCTTTTACATCTTCTGGTATTACATAATCTCTTCCTTTGATGAATGCATTGGCTTTTGATGCGAGAAGAAGAGAAAGAGAGCCTCTTGTTGAAATTCCAGAATATAAAAATTTGCTTTTTTTGGTTGCTTCCACTATTTCAATTATGTAATCAATTACCTTATTGGAAACAAAAACTTCATTTTTAATAATTTCCTGAATTTTAATAATTTCATCTTTTGATAGAATTGGTTTAATTTTAATCAACTCCTCTCTTGTACTTCCAATATGTAATATTTCTCTAAGCTCTTCTTTTTCAGGATAGCCAAGTGATATTTTCATCATAAATCTATCAAGTTGTGATTCAGGAAGAGGAAAAGTTCCAAATAGTTCATATGGATTTTGAGTTGCTATGACAAAAAAGGGTTTTGGAAGATCATAGGTTTTTCCATCAATTGTTACTTGTCTTTCTGCCATTGCTTCAAGTAGAGCAGATTGAGTTTTTGGGGTTGCTCTATTTATTTCATCAACAAGAAGAATGTTATTAAAAATTGGTCCTGGGTGAAATTCAAATTCAGAAGAGTTTTTATTAAATACAGATAAACCAGTAATATCTGAAGGAAGAAGATCTGAAGTTGCTTGCACTCTTCCAAAAGATAGACCAAGGGTTTTAGCTAAACCTATTGCAAGTGTTGTTTTACCTAACCCTGGCAAATCTTCAATTAAAAGATGTCCATTAGAAAGTAAAGTTATAAGAGAAAGTTCAATTGCCTTTCTCTTTCCTTGAAGGTAATTTAAAAGAAAATCTATGATTAAACTTATTTTTTGGTTCATTGTGTTCTCCTTTTTATTGTGTGAGTATTATAATTTTAATTGATTTATTTAAGGAGGTCAATATGGAGATAAAAGGAAAATGTGCATTAATTACAGGTGGTAGCAGAGGAATTGGAAAGGAAACAGCAATTGAAATTGCAAAAAGAGGAGGAAATGTTGGAATAAATTTTAAGTTAAGAAAAGATGAAGCAGAAAATGTTTTAAAAATTTGTGAAAGTTTTGGAATAGAAGGAATTTTGCTTCAAGGTGATGTTAGTAAAAGTGAAGATGTTAAAAAAATTATAAAGGAGTTTATAAATAAATTTGGAAGAATAGATATTCTTGTAAATAATGCTGGAATTGCTCCTCCTAATACAAAACTCATTGATATAAGTGAAGAAGAATGGGATGAAATAATTGATATTAATTTAAAAAGTATGTTTCTTATGACAAAAGAAGCGCTTCCTTATATTCCTGATGGTGGAAAGATTATAAATCTTTCATCAATAGCAGGTAAAATGGGAGGAACAATAGGTCCTCATTACGCTGCAAGTAAAGCAGGAATTATTGGTTTTACTTTTGCTCTTGCAAGTGAACTTGCACCTAGAAAAATTAATGTAAATGCAGTTGCTCCAGGACCTGTAGATACTGATCTTGTTAGTGAAGATGTTAAAAAGAGATTGAGTGAGTTAACTCCATTAAAAAGAATTGCAACACCATATGAAATTGCTCACACAATTATTTATTTAATTGAAAACGATTTTGTACATGGAGAAGTTGTTGATGTAAATGGTGGAAGATATATGGATTAAAGAAAAAGTTTAAATTTTCACAAAAAAACTTTTAAAAAATTAAAAATCTGATAAAATTAAATATGAATGCTTAAAAATCTTACCGTTAAAAATTTTGCGATTATAGAAGACTTATCGATTGAATTCGATAAGGGGTTAAATGTTATTACAGGTGAAACAGGTTCAGGCAAATCAATTTTAATAACAGCCCTTGGTGTAGCATTAGGAAACAAATTTTCAAAAGAGATGTTTAGAGAGGGAGAAGATAAAGTTTATCTTACAACAACATTTGATGTAAGTTTTAATCCAAAAATTAAAAATTTTTTAATTGATAAAGGAATTGATGAGGATATTCTTTTTTTTCAAAGAGAAATTTATAAAGATGGAAAACAAAAATTAAAAATAAATGGAATGGTTGTTCCATATTCAATTTATAGAGAAATTGGAGAAAAATTAATTGATATTCATGGACAACATGAGCCACAATCTCTTCTCGATAAATCAAAGCATCTTGAACTGTTGGATAGATTCATTGGTGAGGATTTTCTTAAAAAGAGAGAAGTTTTTAAAGAAAACCTTAAAAAATTAAAAGAATTAAAAAAAGAGATTGAAGATATTATAAATCAAAAAGAAGAAAGGGAGAGAAGAAAAGATTATTTAATTTATGTGATAAATGAGATAGAAAAAGAAAAAATAAGTGAAGAAGAGGAAGAAGATTTAATTAAAAAAAGAGAATTATTGAAAAATGTTTCAAAATTAAAAGAAATTTATAGTGAATCATTTAATCTAATCGAAGGCGAAGGGGATGATTTAGGTATTATAGACAAACTATTTTTAATTGAGAAAAAATTAACTGAAATTGAAAATATAGATAAGAGTGCTTTTAATTTTAAAAAAGAATTAGAGGAAGTTGAAGTAAAAATTAGTGAGTTATCTCAACAGATAAAAAAAAGGAAAAGCGAAATAGATTTTTCACCTCAGGAATTAGATTTTATTGAAGAGAGATTAAAAACATATGATGATTTAAAAAGAAAATATGGAAAAACTGTTAAAGATATTTTGAATTTTCTTGAGAATTCCAAAGAAGAATTAAATAAAATAGATACAAGTTTTGAAAGACTTGAAGAATTAGAAAAAGAGGTTGAGTTAATAAAAGAAGAGTTAGTTAAACTAGGAAAAGAATTAAGGAAACAAAGAGAGGAAGCTTCAATAAAATTAAAAGAACTAATAGAAAATGAACTTTCATCTCTTGCAATGGAAAAGGCAAAGTTTTTTATAAAATTTTTTGAAAAAGAGAGCGAAGATGGGATTTTGTTTAACGAGAAAAAACTTGAACCTAATGATTATGGTTTTGAAACTGTTGAATTTTATATTTCACCAAATCCAGGTGAATCAGAAAAGCCCCTAATAAAAATTGCTTCAGGTGGAGAATTATCTAGAGTAATGCTTGCAATAAGAACTATTTTTGGAAAAGTTGATGAAACTCCATGTATTGTTTTTGATGAAATAGATCAAGGAATTGGCGGAAGGGTTGGAGAAATGGTTGGAAGAAAACTGCTTGAACTTTCTAAGACAGCTCAAGTTATATCAATAACTCATCTTCCACAAATAGCAAGTTTTGGAGACTATCACATAGTTCTTTCAAAAAATGTTATAGAAGAAAGAACATATCTTGTTGCAAGAGTTTTAGAGGAGGATGAGAGAATTTATGAAATTGCAAGAATGTTAGGTGGAGTTGAAATAACTGAGAGTGCTATAAATCATGCAAAAGAACTTTTAATTAAAGGAAAGGAGGTAAAGGGTGTTTAAAATTTTAGTTATAAATCCTGGTTCAACTTCAACAAAAGTTTCATACTTTGAAGATGAGAAGGAGATAAAAACAAAAAAAATCGAACATCAAATAGAAGAACTTAAAAAATTTGAAAGAATTTTTGATCAATATGAATTCAGAAAAAATGCTGTTTTAGATTTTTTAAAAGAAAATAATATTGATGAAAAGGAACTCTCTTGTGTTGTTGGTAGAGGTGGAGTTTTAAGACCAATTTCTGCTGGAACATATATTATTAATGAAAAAATGCTTGAAGATTTAAGAAATGCTTCTATAGAGCATGCGTCAAATTTAGGAGCACCAATTGCTTATGAAATTGCAAAACCATATTCCATACCTGCTTATATTGTAGCAGATGTTGTTGTTGATGAGTTTCCTGATATTGCAAGAATATCTGGTTTAAAAGAAATTCAAAGAAAATCTAGATTTCATGCATTAAATACAAGGTATGTAGCTCAAAAAAGAGCAGAAATGTTAGGAGGTAAATTTAAAGATTTCAATTTTATAGTTGCACATATAGGAGGGGGTATTTCTGTTGTTGCTTTTGAAAAAGGAAGAGCGATTGATGTTAATGACCCAAGTTCTTCTGGTCCTTTTTCACCTGAAAGACCTGGCGGGCTTCCATCAATTGATATAGTTGAGATGTGTTATAGCGGAAAATATACAAAAGAAAAAATTAAAAAACTTTTAATGGGAGAAGGAGGAATTGTTTCTTATCTTGGGACAAATGATCTTAGAGAAGTTGAAAGAATGATAGATGAGGGAAATGAATATGCGAAATTAATTTATGAAGCAATGGCATATCAAATTTCAAAAGATATTGTTGCAAATGCAGTTGTTTTAAAAGGAGATGTTGATGAGATTATTTTAACAGGTGGCGCCTCAAAATCTCTTAAATTGACAAATTTAATTAAAGATAGAGTTTATTTTGTTTCAAATATTTTTATCTTTCCTGGTGAGATGGAGCAGGAAGCACTTTGTTATGGAGCTTTAAATGTTTTGAGAGGAGAGGAAAAACCAAAAGATTATTAAAAGGAGGAATGAGATGATTAAAAATTTTGATGAAATGTTAACTGAAGTAAAAAAACTTGGTAAGAAAACTTTAACTATTGCAAATCCTTATGAAGCAGAAGATTTAAAAGCAATTAAATTTGCTAAAGATGAAGGAATTATTGAACCAATTTTAATTGGAAGTAAAGAAGAGATTTTAAAATTTTTAGAAAAAGAAAATATTGAACTTCAAGCAGAAATTATTGATGAGAAAGATTATTTTAAAGCAATAGAAATATCAATTTCTTATGTAAGAGAGGGAAAAGCAGATTTAGTAATGAAAGGTTTAGTAAAAACTCCTGAACTACTTCATGCTGTTCTTGATAAAGAAAAAGGAATAAGAAAAGAGAAAGTTTTATCTCATGTTGGAGTTTTACAATGTTCAAGATATCCAAAATTAATAATTATGAGTGATGGAGGAATGATAATTGCACCAACTCTTGAACAGAAAGTAGAGATATTAAAAAATGCTTTAATTGTTGCAAAAGCACTTAAAATTGAAACACCAAAAGTTGCACTTCTTTCTGCAATTGAAATTGTAAATCCTGATATGCCATCAACTCTCGATGCTGCACTTATTTCAATGATGGCAAAAAGAGGACAAATTAAAGGAGCAATAGTTGATGGTCCACTTGCTTTTGATAATGCAATTTCAAAGTGGGCTGCAGATGTAAAGGGAATTAAATCTGATGTTGCAGGTGATGCAGATGTATTTATTGTACCAAATATAGAAGCGGGTAATATTTTCTTTAAGATTTTAAATTATTTATCTGATGGAGTGAGTGCAGGTGTAATTATTGGTGCAAAAGCACCTGTTATTCTTCCATCAAGATCAGATTCAAAAGAATCAAAATTTTATTCAATTGCATTAGGTTGTTTAGTATCATCAATTAAATAAAAGGAGGATATTTATGGAGAAAGAATTAACTTTAAATCCATTTAAGATTGCACAGGAGCAAATTGAAAAAGTTGGAGAGGTTCTTAATCTTCCACAAGACATTGTTGAAGTTTTAAAATGGCCAAAAAGAGTAGTTCAAGTTTCGATTCCAGTTAAAATGGATGATGGTAGTGTAAAAACATTCCTTGGATGGAGATCTCAACACAATGATGCTTTAGGACCTGCAAAAGGTGGGATAAGATTTCACCCTGAAACAAATATGGATGAAGTTATTGCTTTATCAATTTGGATGACACTTAAATGCGGAGTTGTTGGAATTCCATATGGAGGGGGAAAGGGTGGAGTAAGATGTAATCCAAAAGAAATGAGCCAGGGAGAGTTAGAGAGATTATCAAGAGGTTATATTGATGGAATATGGCAGGTAATTGGTCCTGAAAAAGATATACCTGCACCTGATGTATATACAAATCCTCAAATTATGGCTTGGATGATGGATGAATATTCAAAATTAAGAGGTTATAATGCTTTTGGAGTAATTACTGGAAAACCTCTACTTCTTGGTGGTTCTGAAGGAAGACATATGGCAACTGCAATGGGTACTATTTATACAATAAGAGAAGGAGCAAAAGCAATTGGTTTACCACTTAAAGGAGCAACTGCCTCAATTCAAGGATATGGAAATGCTGGATATTTTGCAGCAAAACTTCTTTATGAGGATGGAGTAAAAATAGTTGCTGTTAGTGATTCAAAGGGAGGAATCTATTCAGAGGAAGGTCTTGATCCTGATAAGGTTCTTGAACATAAGAATAAAACTGGAAGTGTTGTTGGTTATCCTGGAACAAAAGAGATTGGTTCAAAAGATCCACTAACTATTCCTTGCGATATCCTTGTTCCAGCAGCCCTTGAAAATCAAATAACAACTGAAAATGTAAATGAAGTTAAAGCAAAAATTATTGCTGAAGCTGCAAATGGTCCAACAACACCTGAAGCAGATGAAGTTATTGTTAAAAAAGGAATTCTTATGATTCCAGATATTTTAGCAAATGCAGGTGGAGTTACAGTTTCTTATTTTGAATGGGTACAAAATAATTATGGATATTATTGGAGCGAAGAAGAGGTCTTACATAGACTGGAAAGAATAATGGTTAATGCATTTAAGAATGTTTATGAGATGCATAAAGAAAAGAAAATTGATATGAGAACATCTGCAGGAGCAGTTAGTATAAAAAGAGTTGTTGATGCAATGAAACTGAGAGGATGGATCTAAGATTAAATTAAAGGGGCTCCAACTGGAGCCCCTTTAAAGTGATGGAGGAAATAATGGAAAGAATTCTTGTTATAAATCCTGGTTCAACTTCAACAAAGATTGGAATTTTTGAAGGTGAGAAACCTCTTTTTATTGAAGTTATAAGGCATAATTCTGAAGAGATTAAAAGTTTCAAAAAAATTTTTGATCAATATGATTTTAGAAAAAACGCTGTTTTACAATTTCTTAAAAATAAAAATATTGATCCATCGACTCTTTCTTGTGTTGTAGGAAGAGGTGGTCTTATTAAACCACTTGCAAGTGGAACTTACATAATAAATGAAAAGATGATAGAAGATCTTAGAGAAGCAAAAAGAGGAGAACATGCAAGTAATCTCGGTGCAATTATTGCTTATGAAATCGCAAAACCTCTTAGAATTCCTGCTTTTATTGTTGACCCTGTAGTTGTAGATGAAATGGATGATATAGCAAGAATTTCAGGACTCAAAGGAATTGAGAGAAAAAGTATTTTCCATGCTTTAAATCAAAAAGCAGTCGCAAGAAGAGCAGCAAAAGATCTTGGAAAGAGATATGAAGATGTGAATTTGATTGTTGCACATCTTGGAGGAGGAATTTCAGTTGGTGCACATAGAAAAGGAAGAGTTGTTGATGTTAATAATGCACTAAATGGAGATGGTCCATTTGCACCAGAAAGAGCAGGAGGACTTCCAACCCAAGATTTAGTTGATTTATGTTTTAGTGGTAAATACACATTTGAAGAAATGAAAAAGAAATTAGCAGGTGAAGGAGGTCTTGTTTCTCATCTTGGAACAAATGATGCAAGAGAAGTTGAAAAAAGAATTTTAGAAGGAGACTCTTATGCAAAACTTGTTTATGAAGCAATGGCCTACCAAGTTGCAAAAACAATTGGAGAGATGGCAGCAGTTTTAAAAGGTGAAATTGATGCTATTGTTTTAACAGGAGGCATTGCTTATTCTGAAATGCTTACAAATTTAATAAAAGAGAGGATAAGTTTTTTAGGAAAAATTTTAATTTATCCTGGTGAGGATGAAATGGAAGCATTGGCTCTTGGAGCATTGAGGGTTTTGAGAAAAGAAGAGGAGCCAAAAATATATGAATGATAATATAGATGGAATTAAAAAAATAAATATTTTCATAGGTGAAATAGGCAGTGGAAAGACAGAAATTTCAATAAATTTTGGAATTAATATCAAAAAAAATGGCAAGTCAGTTGATATCATAGACTTAGACATTTATAAACCATATATAAGATTAAGAGACCTTAAAGACAAAATAGAAAAATTTGGTATAAATGTTATAACACCACCAAATAATATATCAAAGGCAGATCTTCCTCTTATTGTTCATGCTTCTAAAAGATGTATTTATGATAAGAATAAATTATGTATTTATGATATTGGGGGAGGTGAGAATTCAACTTTTGTATTAAGACAATTTCCTGAAATAAAAGAATTTGATTATGACATATTTTATGTGTTAAATATTTATAGACCTTTTACTAGAACTTTAATAGATATTGAAAAAAATATAAGGAATATAGAAATAGCATCTGGTTTTTCAATAACAGGTTTAATTTCAAATTCACATTTAAGATTTGATACAAAAGTTGAAAATATAATTGAAGGGTTTTTAGTAACAAAAGAGATTTCTGAAAAATTAAAAATTCCTGTTAGATATATTGGAGTAAAAGAAGATTTAATTGATAAAATTGAAGACAAAAATCTAAAAGATTTAATTTTACCAATAAAAATTTTTATAAGATACCCATATGAAAAGAATTAAGGAGGATATATGGATAAAATTTCAAAAGTTTTAATTAATGAAGAGTTTTGTAAAGAGTGCCTTTACTGTATTAATTTTTGTCCAACTCATGTTCTTGAGAGTGATTTTTCCAAATTTAACTCAAGAGGTTTTCATCCTGCAAAACTTGTAGATGAGGAAGGTTGTATCATGTGCGGAATATGTGCTCAGGTTTGTCCAGAAGGTGCAATTGAGGTGTTTAGAATCAAAGAGGAGGTTAAGAAATGAGCGAAAAAGTTTTTATGAAAGGTGCAGAAGCATTAGCAGAAGCAGTTATTCGTTCTGGTTGTAGATTTTTTTATGGATATCCAATAACTCCTCAAAATGAAGTACCAGAATATTTTGCAAGAAAATTTCCACTTATAGGAGGACTTTATCTTCAAGCTGAAAGTGAAGTTGCAGCAATTAATATGGTATATGGAACAGCATGTGCAGGAAAAAGAGTTTTTACTTCAACTTCATCTCCTGGATTTTCTCTTATGCAAGAAGGAATTTCTTACATTGCATGTTCAAATGTACCAGTTGTTGTTGCTAATGTAGTTAGAGGAGGACCTGGGCTTGGTGGAATTTCTCCTGCACAATCAGACTACTTCCAAGCAACAAAAGGAGGAGGACATGGAGATTATAAAGTTGTTGTTATTGCACCTTCATCTGTTCAAGAAATAGTTGATCTTGTTCCAAAAGCATTTGAAATTGCTGATAAATATAGAACAGTAGTTGCAATTTTATTAGATGGTGTTTTAGGTCAAATGATGGAGGCAGTTGAATTTAATTATGAAATTGATCCAAATATGCTTCCAGAAAAATCATGGGCTTTAACAGGTGCTAAAGGAAGAAAGAAAAATACGATTGTTTCATTTAATCTTGATCCTGAAAAACTTGAATTAATGAATTTGGAATTAAGAAAAAAATATGATGAGATAGAGAAAAATGAGAAAATGTGGGAAGAGTATAAACTTCAAGATGCAGAATATATTTTTGTTGCATATGGAACTGTTGCAAGAATTATAAAAACAGTTGTGGATGAGGAAAGAGAAAAAGGAATTAAGGTTGGACTTTTTAGACCTATTACTTTATGGCCATTTCCATATCAAGAATTGAGAAAATTTGTTAATCAAGCAAAATTTTTCCTAGATGTTGAAATGAGTTTAGGTCAGATGATTGAAGATACTAGACTAGCAATATTAGATATGAAACCAACATTTTTCTATGGAAGAACTGGAGGAGTTGTTCCAACTACAGTTGAAATAAAGGAAGTTTTTGAGAAAAAAATGAAGGAGGTAATATAAAAATGGAAGTTAAAACAATTTATAAATATCCAGAATCACTTGAAAAAAGAGTTACACATTATTGTCCAGGTTGCCACCATGGCATAGTACATAAACTAATTGCAGAATTAATTGATGAATTGAATTTAATTGAGAAAACAGTTATAGTTTGGCCAATTGGTTGTTCTGTTTTAGGTTATGAATATTTTAAAGTCGATTCATGTGTTGCAGCTCATGGAAGAGCACCAGCAATGGCAACAGGAATAAAAAGAGCAAATCCAGAAAATTTTGTTTTAGCATATCAAGGCGATGGCGATCTTGCATCGATTGGTATGGCTGAAATTGTTCATGCAGCAGCTAGAGGAGAAAAGATAACTGTTATTTTTATAAATAATACAAATTATGGTATGACTGGTGGACAAATGGCACCAACAACACTTCCTGGACAAAAAACTACAACATCTCCATACGGAAGAGATCCTAATGTTTGTGGTTATCCAATTAAAGTTGCTGAACTTTTATCAAACCTTGAAGGCGCAGCATATATAGCAAGGGTTGCACTAAATAAACCTGCAAGAATTACTCAAGCTAAAAAATTCTTAAGAAAAGCATTTAATGCACAACTTAGAGGTATTGGATTTTCTCTTGTTGAATTTTTGTCTGCTTGTCCAGTTCAATGGCATATGACTCCGCTTAAAGCACTAGAAAGAATAGAAAATGAACTTATTCCATTTTATCCACTTGGTGAATTTAAAATAAAAGAGGGGGTTGAGTAATATGGAAAAAAGATTAGAAGCAATAATAGCAGGTTTTGGTGGTCAAGGTGTAATGTTAATGGGTGAATTAATTTGTGAAGCAGCAACAAAACTAAATCTTTTTGCAACATTCTTTCCATCATACGGTCCTGAAATGAGAGGTGGTACAGCAAATTGTAATGTTATTGTATCTGATAAACCAATTGCATCACCTGTTCTTGCAACAAGTCAAAATATAATTGTTATGAATAAACCTTCTCTTGATAAATTTGAAAGTAGAGTAAAAGAAAAGGGCATTCTTTTTATGAATTCATCTTTAATTGATAAAGAACCAACAAGAAATGACATAGAAATAATAAAAATTCCTGCAAATGAAATTGCTGATAAATTAGGGAATAGTGTTGTTGCAAATATGGTTATGTTAGGAGCATTTATCGAGAAAACAAAATATCTTCCACTTGAGGTTGTAAAAGAAGTTGTTGAAAAATTTTTAAGCGAGAGGAAAAAAGAACTAATTGAAATAAATCTTAATGCATTAGAAGAAGGAGCAAAGTTAGTAAAATAAAATTTTTAGAGGGAGGTTCAAGTGGGACCTCCCTATTTATTTTCTATAAAATCAACCATAATATTCAAAAATTCTTTCGGTTTTTCTTCATGAGGAACATGTCCACAATTTTTTATTATTTCAAGCTTACTATTTTTTATCAACTTATTGATATTATATCCAACATCTAGTGGAATAACTTTATCAAATTCTCCCCATATAATTAATGTTGGAGCATTTATTTCACCTAACTTTTCTTCTAAATTTATTTTTTCTTGAGAGACAAAAATTTCATATAAACCTTTATCCCAATTTTTTACATTTAAAACCTTTTTATATTGATAATAAACTTCATCTGTAATTATAGATGAATCGTAATAAGCGATATCTTTCAATCTAGAAATTTGATTTATAAAAATTATTACAAGAGGGGTCCATAAAAATTTTCCAATTGGTGTTTTTAAAAAATTTAATAAGCCTCCTCCCATAATTCCATTTAAAATAGCACCATCTTCAATTATTAATTTTTCAACATATTCTGGATATTTAATTGTAAAATATGATGCAACTGCACCCCCCATAGAATGACCCAAAATTATAACTTTTTTTATTCCTATTTTATCTAAAAATCTTTTAACAACTTCAACTTGTCCACTTCTTGAATAAGGATTAAATGTTAAATTTTTACTAGATACTCTTTCAGTTAACCCAAAGCCAGGCAAATCAATAGCATAAACTTTATAATCTTTTGATAGTGGTGTATAAATTTCTCTAAATGAAAATGTACTTGCTGCAAATCCATGTATTAAAAGAATTGTTTTATCTCCATTTCCATATTCTTTATAGTGAAGATTAAAATTATCAATTCTTATAAATTTTGAATCGGTATCTTTTAGTATATCTATATCCTTATATGAAAGTTTTATAGTTATATATGAATAAAGATAATAAGAAATAAAAAAAATTATTAATAAAATAAAAATTATTTTTATAACCCTTTTCATTTTTCTAATTCCTCTATAAATCTCTTTAATTTATCTTCATATAAATTTTTTGATAATTCACTCTCTTTTAAAAATATAAAATTTTTAGATCTATAACCTATTAACTCTTCCAAATCTTTTAAAACTTTACTATTTTTTTCTCCTAAACCAGACACTGAAAAAATTGAGTAACTTTTAATTTTATCTTTATACTCCATAATAAAAGTTCTAATTGCAGGAGTAATATTTCCTGCCCATATTGGAGTTCCAATTATAATATGGTCAAAATTTTCTAAATTATTATTTAACTTTTCTATTTGAGTTAATTTTTTTGTTAGAGCATCAAATCCAGAAATTATAAAACCGATAACTCCTTCTCTTTTCTTTTTATCAATTATTTTTTCTATTTGAAAATTTAACTTCTCTTTTAAATAATTAGCGATTCTCTCATTATTTCCTGTTTTTGAATAATAAATTATAATGCCTCTCATATTTCTATCCTCCTTTAATTAATTTTAAAATATTTTTAAAATTATATAAAATTAAATAAGGAGGAGAATATGAAAAAAATTATTAAAATTAACAATTTTACATCAATTCTTCATCCATATCCAACAACTCTTATAACAACAATGGGTAATGATAAAAAACCTAACATAGTTGCAATTGCATGGATTGCACCACTTAGTATTAATCCACCAGTTTTAACTTTTGCATTAAGAAGAGAGAGATATTCTTATAAACTAATTCTTGAAAATAAAGAATTTGTTGTAAATATTCCTAATTTTAATTTATTAGAAGAGTCTTTAATTTGTGGAACTTATAGTGGAAGAGAAAAAGATAAGTTTGAATTAACTAAATTTACCCCAGTTAAATCAGATTTTGTAAATGTGCCATCCATAGAAGAATGCATAGCAAATATTGAATGTAGAGTTTTAGATATTGTTGATAAAAAAGAGTTAGATCATGTAATTATAATTGGTGAAGTTTTAAATGTAAAAGTTGAGGAGGAATTTTTTGATAAACATTGGGATTTAACAAAAATTAATTTGCTTTTGCATGTTGGAGGGAATTTATTTACAACAAATAAAAATGAGATAAAGAAAATAAAAATTTAAATTTTAAAAAATTTCTTCATTGTATTTTTTAAGTTTATTTTTTGCATTTTCAAGTGCTTGCTTTAAAAAAATTATTTCTCCTTTTAGTGAACCTATCTCAAAGTTTAACTTTTCAATTTCTTTTAATGCAGAATAGAGTTTAAAATTTAAAGATGCATTAAGTTTTGATAACCTCATATTTTCTTGAATTAAAAATTCAACTTTTTCTTTTAATTCATCATAGGTTAAACTCTCTTTTTCCATATTAACTCCTTTTTGTAGGAGTCATCACTCTTAAAAGAGATTTATAAGGCAGACTCCATTGCCTTAAAATTATTATTAAATTTTAAATCTAAAAACCAAATTGTCAACTTTGAATTTATAAGGGTGATAAAATATAATTGATGGAGAGAATAAGAATTGTTACAGATTCTACTGCAAATTTACCTATTGAATTTATAGAAAAGTATAAAATTTTGCAGATACCATTTTATTTTGAAATTGAAAATAATATTTATAGGGATTTAATAGATATTAATACTGAAGAAATTTTAAAACTTTTTGAGAATAAAGAAAAATTAGAATTTAAAGCATACCCGCCTAAACCTGAGGACTTTTTAAATCTATTTCAGGGTGTTGAGGAAGAAAAAATAATATGTATTACAATATCTTCAACAATTAGTGGCTGTTTTAAGAATGCTTTAATTGCAAAAGATTTAATTAAAGAAAAGGAGATAGAAATAATTGATTCTTTAAATGCAGGAAGTGGTGAAGGAATATTAGTATATAATATTATTGATTTAATAAAAAATAATTTTTCATTTAACGAAATTATTTCAAGAGCAAAAGAAATGGTTAATAAAATCAAAACTTATGTATACATTGATTCTCTTAAAGATGTATATAGGACAGGAAGAATACCAAAGATTTTATCTGATTTTGGTTCTCTTCTTTCTCTAAAACCTATTGTTTCAATTGATTTTGGAAAAATAAAAAAAGTAACTCTTTCAAAGAATAGATATGATGGAATTTTAAAATTAGTTGAAATTACAACAAGAGAAATAAAAGATGATACTATATTTTGTATGTATTTAAATTTTAAAGAAGATGAAATAAAATTTTTTGAGAATGAGATTAAGAAAAAAATTAAAAAAATAAATATTTACAATGTTCCATTCACTCCAATTATGGGATATGCTGTTTTAACAGGTGCCTTTGGGATTTCATTTATGGGAGGTGAGAGAGAATGAGAGTTATTGATTTTATATTAATTGTTGTTTCTTATTTTATTGGATCTTTAACATCTGGAATTGTTTTATCAAAAATTTTTAAAAAAGAAGATATAAGAGAAAAAGATTATCCAGGTGGTTCTGGTGCTGTAAGACAATATGGAATTGGTTTTGGATCGCTTGTAGGTCTTCTTGATATTTTAAAAGGAGCCATTATTTCACTACTTGTAATTTTATTTAGCAAAAATGAACTTACAATTATTTTGTCATATATTTTTTTAATTCTTGGAAATAACTATCCAATTTATTTTGGATTTAGAGGCGGACAAGGTGTAGGTGCTACGATAGGATATGCAGTAATTCTTTTTCCATTAGAAGCAATTATTTCATTTTTAGTTGGTTCATTTTTCGCTTTGTTATATAAATTTTTAAATTTAAATAGATTTATAAAATTCATGGGTGCAGTACCTTTTGGGGCTATTTTTGGTTTAATTACAATGTTTGTTTTACTCATAAGAAAATATCCATTTTACCCTTTTCCTTTACTTGTTATAATCGCAGGAGCTCTACTTCTTTTCAGAGGTCTTCAGGTAATTATTTTTCAAAAAAAGAAAATGAGATGAACGATTTCTATAAAAAAATAAAAGAAGCTCTTTTTTTAACTCTTAAAAAACTTGAAGAAAAAGAAAATTATATAAATAATTTAAATGTATTCCCAATTCCAGATGGAGATACTGGAACAAATATGTGTAAAACTTTAAAAGAGACAATTGAATCAAAATATAATTTAAATGAATTAGATTTTTTTAAAATTATTAAAGAAAAAATTGTCTTAAAAGCGCATGGAAATTCTGGCATAATTTTCTCTCAATTTTTGAAAGGTTTCATAGAAGAGATATTAAAAGAAGATAAAGATAATTTCGAAAAAATAAAAAATGGATTTGAAAAAGGATATCTATTGTCATATGAAATACTAGATAACCCAATTGAGGGAACAATAATAACAGTTATAAGAGAGTCCCTTAAAGGTTTAAAGAGAGGCACAAATATAAATGAAGGAATAAGAAATGCTTATTTTGAAGGAGTTAAAGCACTAGAAAAAACCCCTGAACTTCTTAAAGTTCTTAAAGATGCGCATGTTGTTGATGCTGGAGGAGAGGGTTTTATAAATTTTCTTGAATCTTTACTTTATATATTTAACAATGAATCTTATACAAGAAAAGAGATAAAATTTAATGAATATGACCTTTCAATATGGAGAAAAAGACCAAATTATAGATATTGTATTGAAGCATTTATCGAAAATGTTGTTGATATGCCTAATTTAAAAACTAAATTAAAAGAGTTTGGAAATTCTATTATTGTATTAAAAGAAAATAATGAGCTCAAAATTCATATACACACTAATAAGGTTGACGAAATTAACAAATTTTTAAACAATTTAGGAAAAATCAAAGAAATTATTTCAAGAGATATGAGAAAGCAACAACTAAGGTTTTTACATGATATAGATATTGGTATAATTGCTTTTTCTATAAGTGATAAGATTAGTGATCTTTTTTATTCTCTTGGAGCAACAATTGTGATTGATATAAATGATAAACCATCATTAGAAGAAATTCTCGAAACAATAAATGATATACCTTCTCAAAAAATTATAATTCTTCCTAACGATAAAGATTTAATACTAACAATTAAAAAAGCAAAAGATAAAACTTTAAAAAATTTAGAATATATTGAGACAAACTTTGTGACAGAAGGAGTTGAAGCATTATTAAACTTTGATGGTTCTTTAAATTTTGAAGATAACATAATTAATATGAAAAAATCGATTAAAAATATTAAATCTGGTTATATTGCAAGAGCAGATAAAAGTATAAAATATAAAGATTTAAATATTAAAGAGGGAGATTTTTTTATTACTTTCAATAATGAAATAATTCTTAGTGATAAAGACCCTGTTTTGCTTTTTATGTCTTTATTAGAAATTGTTAATATAAATAAAGAAGAAATCATTTTATTTTTTGGTAATGATTTAGATTTTAACTCACAACAGGAGCTAAGATTCAAAATTTTAAATAAATATAATTCAATTAATTTAATAACTTACGATGGAGGACAAAAAATTTATAGTTTAATTTATAGTATGAAATAAAAAACTTTTATTCTTTTTTCATTTCTTTTTTGTAATTCGGATCCAAATACTTTTCCGGATTTTCTTTAAATTTTTCATAACAAAATTTACTACAAAAATAATATTTTTTCCCTTTATATTCAAAATTTAAACTACCTTCTTCTTTAACAACCATTCCACATACAGGATCAATATGTTTCATAATAAAACCTCCTTTTTAAATTTTTATTTTATTCAATCTCAATGAATTAGTTATTACATTTATAGAACTTAAAGCCATTGCAATTTCTGCAATGACTGGATGAAGAAGACCTAAAAAAGCAATTGGAATTGCAATAACATTGTAAAAAAAAGCCCAAAATAAATTTTCTTTAATTTTTTTAAAAGTTATCTTTGAAATTTTAATTGCTTTAATAACATTAGAAAGTGAACCTTTTAATAAAACAATGTCTCCAGTTTCTATAGCAGTATCACTTCCAGTTCCCATAGCTATGCCTACATCAGCCTGTTTAAGAGCAGGTGCATCATTTATCCCATCTCCAACCATTGCAACAACTCTTCCTTCTTTTTGTAATCTTTTAACAATTTCAACTTTATCTTTTGGGAGAACCTCAGCGTAGAATTTCTCTAGTTTAAGTTCTTCTTTTACCCATTTAGCATAATTTATATTGTCTCCTGTTGCAAGAATTGGCTCAATATTCATTTTCTTGAGAAGATCAATAAGTTCTTTAGAATCTTCTCTTAACTTATCTCTAAGTGCGATTACTGTTAATATGTTTTCATAATCACTTAAGATTATCACTGTTTTACCTTCTTTTTCGAGTTTTTCAATTAAATCATTAAAATTAATTTTATTTTTTATAAGTTCTATTATCTCTTTTGGTTTTCCTAAAATATAATCTATGCCTTGAATTTTACCTTTAACTCCTATTCCTGGTATTTCTTCAAAATTTTCAACATTATAAAAGCTTGTTTCACTTTCAAAATACTTTTTAACTATGCTTTTTCCAAGAGTATGGCTTGAATTATTTTCAAGTGATGCAGCGATTTTAAATCCTTCTTTTTTTGATGTAAAATCAAATATATCTGTTACTTCAGGTTCTCCATAAGTTAATGTTCCAGTTTTATCAAAAATTATTGTATTTATATCTTTCATTCTCTGAATTGCCTCACCATTTCTTATAAAAATTCCTTTTTTTGCACTTATTCCACTACTAACCATAATTGCTGTTGGAGTTGCCAATCCAAGAGCACAGGGACAAGCAATTACAAGTGTTGCTATCATTGAATATATTGAAAGTGAAATTCTATCTAATCCTAAATTTATCCAAGGTATAATTTTAGATGCATATTCAAGTATGTTTTTAGATTTCTCATAAAAGAAAAATGAAAAAAGAAATGAGAGAATTGAAATAATTAAAATAGAAGGTACAAAATAAGTTGTTATTTTATCTGCAATTTGTTGAACTGGTACCTTTGATTTTTGTGCCTCTTCTATAAGTTTTATAAGATTTGAAAGAAAATTTTCATCTACTCTTTTTGTAACTTTTACAAGAATTTTACCACTTCCATTTAATGTACCACCAATCACTTCATCACCCTCTTTTTTAAATACATCTAGGGATTCACCAGTTATCATTGATTCATTGACAGTAGTTTTACCTTCTATTATGATTCCGTCTGTTGGTATTTTTTCAAATGGTTTAACAACCATAATATCTCCTGGATCTATTTCATTAATATTTACTTCCACCTCAACTTCATCAACAATAATTCTTCCTTTTTTAGCGCCAATCTCTAATAGAGTTTTAATTTCTCTTGATGCTTTTCCTTTGGCAAGTGCTTCAAGATATTTTCCTAAAAGAAAGAAAAAAATTATCATTGCTCCAACAAAAGAGAAGTTTGAAATTTTAATTCCTAATAATTCGACTATTCCTGTAGAAAAACTAGCGAGAGTTCCAATTGATATAAGTAAATCCATACTAATATTTTTATTTAATAAAGATAAAAAAGAATTTTTATGTATTTTAAAACCAATTATAAGAATTACTGGAATTGAGAGAAATGTTTCAATAATAGAAATATTAGGTATCATTACTAAATTAAACATATGAAAAATCATTATTATTGTGATTGGAATTAAAAATATTATTGAATAAATTAATAGTTTTTTTATCTTTTTTAGTTCAGTTTCATCTTCTTCTAAATTTAGTTTTAGTGAGTAACCAACCTTTTTAACTTTTTCTTGAATTTCATTTAAAGTTATAACTTCAGGGTCATAAAAAAAAGTTGCTGTATTTGAAACTAAATTTACTTCAACATCAGAAACTCCATCTGCACTTTCAATTGCTTTTTTAACTATATTTACACAGGATGCACAATGCATCCCTTCAACTTCAATATTAACCTTCTTTTTCATATATTAAACTTCTTTTCCTTTTGTTAAATATTCAAGAACCATTTTAAGTTCTTCTAATTTTTTATCAAACATTTCAGTTTCTTTTGATTCTTTTACACATGTCTCAATATGTTTTTTTAAGATTTCTAGATTAATTTTTTTTAAAATTGAAATCACAGCAAGTATTTGTTTTGAAATATCTATACAATATTTGTCTTCGAGAATCATCTTTTCTATACCTTGAATGTGTCCTTTAGCAATATTAATAAGTTTCAATACATCTTCATGTTTATGATGTAATAGACCTCTATTTTTAAATCTTTTTTCTTCTTTTTTTATATCTCTTTTCAATATAGTCTCCTTTCAATAAAACTTCAAAAATAAATTATTTAACCCATCCCTATAGGATAGGGTATATAAATTATATTAAATTTAATTTATTTGTCAAGTAAAAAACATATTTTTTTATTTCTCAAATTTCTAAAATAATATATTATTAAGGAACAGTTGTAATTTTTTCTATAGTATATGTATATTCATGATCAGCTCGAGTAGGACATTTGCCACAACCTTCAGTTTCGTATATAGTTTTCTGTGTAACTGTTCCATTAATTTTTGGAGATAAAATATTTTTGCTATCAAATTGGAAACCATTTGGAAATTTACCTGTAAGTATTCCTGTTATTGTATATTTATAATCAGGAAGTAAGGGATCAGTAAAGGTAATTATTCCAGAAAAATTAATTTTAATATTTCCATCTTTATCATAATTACCATCTACTTTCCAAATTTGACCCTCAAGATGTTTAATTTTACCATCTTTAAAATTAATTTTAATATTTGCTCCACTTCCTCCTACAAATTTACAATTAACACAATCATATAAGACAGTTCCTATTGTAAAAATATAATTACCCTCAAATGGATCTTTTAGACTTATTATTGATTTAAAAATAATATCTTTGTTTGATTCATATTCATATTTTTCTCCAGTATATACAACAACTGGACCACTCTCAATATTATCTGGAAGTTTAACTTTAATTTCTCTATTATTCCAACTAACAATTTCTACATTTTTATTTCCAATAATAACTTTACTTTTAGAAGATTTATTTTTACCAAACATAAATCCATTAATTGTTATTATATCTCCTCCTTTTCCTGATTCTGGATTTATTGATGATATTTTAGGCAATATTGATAAAGTTGCTTTAATTATAAATGAATCCCTTATAAAAATATCATTAACAGAAAGTTCCTCCTGAAGACTTGAATAAATAAGTATTTTTTGTTTCCCATCTTTGTCAGAAATATTATAATCTATTAAATCTTCAGGTTTATATTTATAGTTATAAGTAATATAAGATGCTTCATTTAATTTTGCTTCATTTATAGTAAATTTTTGAATATTATTGACTACTCTTTTCCCTGGATAACCATCATTATCTTCATAAATTATAGTATCAATTTTTATCTCCTTTTTATTAATTGATCCATTATATGCATTTAATGAAAAATTTAAAAACTCAATATCATTTGGTATAAAATCTAGTTCTTGATCTTTTCCGAAAAATCTCCAAACATAACCATTCTTTTTATCTGAAGGTTTTATTTGTAAAAAATACAATGGTGATAATCTTTTTTTAATATCTACATAAAAAGCAATTTCTCCACCTTGCATTGAATAGGCCTCATTTCCACCTGGACACATTAAAGAAAGACAATCACTAGTAGCAAAAGGTCCTTCTGGATATAATATAAAATAACTTTCGATTTGTAGCTTTCTTGTATGTCTCTCTCTAATCCAATTCCAATCTCTTATGGTATACATAGTACCATTTTCATTATTTGAAGGGGATACATTTTGTGGGTCGTGAATTATTATTTCTAAACCATTACTTTTATAACCTAAAACTAGAACTGCATGATCACCCCAACTTAAAATTACAGGATAACCTTTATCAATTTGAGCAAGTGTTCTCCATTTTAGATGTGCAATTCCATAATATGGTATACTATTAACTCTATAACCGAGATTTTTACTAATATAATCTCTAAGATTATAAGAAAATACTTCAGCTTTTAAACCAAAATCATTGTCAGGTGTATTCATTGTTTTAAGAATCTCAAATAGTTTTATATCTTTTCCACCAAATTTTAATAACATTTGCGCACATGTTGATGCACAAGAGCCTCCAATTTGTTCATAATAAGGCATTCTAATAATTTTTTCATTTGATTTAGTAGAGTAATAAGGTGTCCATCCAATATAAACTGATAATTTATCCTTTAATCCTAAAACTTTTGAATAACTTTCTACTACTTTATTTGAAAATAGATAATTTTTATTATTATTATTCAATAAAATTGTAGGAGAAATTTTTATACTCACTAACCCACTATTTGAATCATAACTATATTGAAAATCTATCTTTTTATTTTCTTCATGATCATATCCAAAAATATTCAACTCTTCATTTTTTAATCCTTTTGGTCCATTAACAGATAAAGTCAACTCTCCTTTTAATTCTTTAAGACCATTTATTTCAATACCTAATGTATCAACAGTTGAAAAAAGTGGATTTATTATTGATTTTAAACTTACTTTTGTCTCTTTTGAAAATGCATTTGGAGAAACAAGTAGCTTTGTTCCATCAGAAAGAGCAAGTTCTCCTCCTGAAGATGTAAATATCTTTTCTCCTTCACTTGATACTTTATTTATTTCAGATGGTACCTCTAACTTATAGTTAATTGTAATTGTTTTTGTATTTCCATCCCACTCTACAACACATCCTAACTCTTCTGTTACAAATCTTAAAGGCAACATTGTTCTTCCATTTATAATCTGAGGTGGAACATCAAGTTGTTTTGAAGTTCCATTTACTCTTGCACTCTTTTTGTCAATCCAAAGTTCTATTGTTGTATCTTTTAATTTAATTATCACCTTTCTTTCATTTCCATTCCACTCTATAGTTCCACCCATCTCCTCAATTATTGCTCTTATTGGAACTAAAGTTCTTCCTTTTACAATAACTGGCACTGTTCCTCTTCCTGGGTCAATTTCCTTTTTTACTCCATTTACTTGCATATATGGGTTATTGATTTGAAGGATAATTATTATTTGATCTAAAGATTGTTGAAGTGATTGACTTTGAAATTTCTGATTTGAGTTTATAGTTTTAAATATAACCATGTGTAGATTAAGATAAAAGAATAAAAAAATTAACGAGAAAACAATTAATTTTTTCATTTTTTCACCTCAAAATAAAAGATTTGAAAGTAATTAAATTATATTAAGACATTATTCTTAATTTTCTTTAATTACTTTTATGATTTTATTTTAAATTAAATTTGTTATGTTTCAAGGTGAATAATATAATTAAATTAATGGACATTTCTATAAGTGAGAAAATCTTCGTTGAATTAAACAAAATTGGAGTTTGAGTTTATTTTATATGGAGAGATGAAAAATTTATTATAGATAAAATTTTGTATGAAGAAAGGAAAGTCGATTTAAAAAGAAAGTGGTATCAAAGAAGACATAAGAAAATTTATGTGGTTAAAACAAAAGAGGGAAGAGTTTTTGAAATATATAAATCTTTAGGTTTTGGGAAAAGGGAATGGGTTTTATTTAAAGAATTAAAGAACTTTTAATAAAAATTGATAAAATTAAAATATATATAAAAATTAGGGAGGTGAAACTTTATGAATGATGCAGAAATTATTTTAAAATTAACTGAAATGAGGATGTCAGATAAAATTGATGATGCTTTTATCTGGATGTACACTCAATATAAAGCAGATTCATATGAGGAATTCAAAGAGAAATATCCAAGAGGAACCAAAGAGAGAAAATATTTCACAACTGTTTGCAACTTCTTTGAATTATGTGGAGTTCTTGTTTTAAGAGGATATTTAAATGAAGACCTCTTTTTTGATCTTGGTTTTGGACTTGATATTATGTGGAAAAAAGTAAAACCTATGATGGATGGATTTAGAAAAGAGACAAATGTAAGAATGTATGAAAATTTTGAACTTCTTTATAAAAAACATGAGGATTGGCTAAAAAGAAATCCACCAAAATTAGGATAGTTAATGCCTCTTTTATAAAAATTATCCTTTTAAAAATTCTTTTATAATATAATCTCTATATTCTTTGTAATCTAGGTAATTATCAATTACATATATGAGAAAATCATAATATTTTTCTTTATTTCTTGAAAAAAGAAGTTTTCCCTCTTTAAAAACATGATAGAGAAATGTAAATTCTAAATCATTCAAAATAACCAAATCAATTTTAAATCCTTTGAGTTTATTTTCAAGTATAATACCCAGTTCAATTATATAATCTAATTTATTTATTTTATCCAATAAATCCTTTTTTAAATAAATACCTATATCTATATCTTCAAATGGAGTATTCGAGATAAAACTTCCAAATATATATGCAAATTCAATTTCCTTTTTTCTTAAAAGTATTCCCCTTAATTTTGTAAAAATTTTCTTTTTTTCCAAACTTTCCAACTGTTTTCTCATACAATTCTTTATAAAAGATTTTCAATCTCTTTAATAAAAATTTTTATATCTTGCAAATTTTGTTTTAAAATCTTATATATTTCTTTATCATCTACTTTTGTATATAAATGAATTAAGAGATTTCTAAATTTTGTCATTTTTATTAAATTTGTTGATAAAGTTTTATCTATAAAACCTTTTTCGCCTAATATTTTAAAGCAGTTTCCATAACTTTCAGGAACAATATTATATTTTTTAACAACTATATGATTACAAATATTCATACATGCTTCAATTATATTTATTAATCTATATTTGGTAGCATCTATAATTTCCCTATTATTTAAAAATTCTTCTAAACTTATATTTTCATATTTTTCTATTAAATTTAAAATTTCTTTAATTTCATTAAGTTTTCTAATTATCAAATCTTTATTTATCATATTTAAATTTTATCATATTAACTATATAATTCTTTTGATGAAAGATTTTGGATTTCAATGGCACATTACTGATTTTTGCAATTTAAGATGTAAACATTGTTATCAGGAAAAATTTGATAAAAAGAGCGAACTTCCTTTTGAAAAAATAAAATATATAGTTGATAAAATTAGCGAAAGTTTAAAAGATAGAAAAATATCAGTAAATATTACAGGAGGAGAACCATTTCTAAGAGAAGATATTTTAGATATAATCTCATACATTAATAATAAAGAAAATTTCAAAGAGATAAATATAATAACTAATGGAACGATATTAAATGATGCTATTATAAATTTTTTAGAGAGTATTCAAAAATTTAAATATCTTAAGGTATCTATAGAGTCTCATAATGAGATTAAAAATGATTTTATAAGAGGAAAAGGAAATTTAGATAAAGTTAAGGAAAATTTAAAAATTTTAAAGAGTAAATCTTGTAAAAAAATTTTAATAATGATAACTCTTTCTTCTTTAAATTATAAAGAACTTATCTCATTTCTAGAATTTACAAAATCTCTTAATGTTGATGGTGTTATACTTGAAAGGTTTGTTCCTTTGGGAAGAGGAAAAGAACTATTTAATTATTTTTTAAAAAAAGAAGAATGGAAAGAAGTAATGAGAGAAATAATTTATTTTCTTGATATTAATATTTCTTACATAGAACTTATTCCATATAAAGCATTTTGGATAGATTTACAAAACAATAAAATTAAGGGTGCTCTTTGCAATCTTGGAGATGAGGCAATAGCTCTTATGCCAGATGGAACAATTTATCCATGCAGAAGATTAACTATACCTTATGGAAATATATTAACTGATGATTTTAATGAAATTCTTAAGAAATTAAAAAATTTCAGAGATGAAATAAAAACTAAATTAAAAGGAAAATGTAAAAATTGTGACATAAATTGTATTGGTTGCAGAGCATTAACATATGCAGTTTTAGGTGACCTTTATGAAGAAGACCCTCAATGTTTTTTATAACATTTTACAATCGAGTCTGACACAAAAGTAACATTTTAAGATATTTTAATTATTCTTTTGTTTGTTATTATATAGTGAACTTTAACATCTTTTTCATTCATAAGATAAGAAAAATCTTCAAAAATTTGACATTCATGAACAATAGTTATTATTTTTAAATTTTCTTTTAAAAATCCACCCTTTTTTAAAATTTCATACTCTTTATCGCCATAACCTTTGCCTTTGCCAATTCTATTTCCTTTAAGATCAACTGCTACACTTCCTTCAATCATTAGGTCAATTTTTGTTCTGAGTGGTTTACCATATTTTTCAAACCCTCTTATTATAGAGGCTTCTTTAATATTTATCCTTTCATGAATCTCAACAATATCTTTAATGTGAGGCAATGCAACAACAAGAATTTTTCCATTTTCAAGGATAATTTCTCTTACTCTTCTTAAAGGTGAATCAGGTGCAACAAAAATTGCATTTGCACTTTTAAATTCATTAATTTCTTTTATCTTTTCACATGCTTTATCTGAATCTACAAAATTAGGGATTCTTCCAAATACTGGTCTTGGAAAAGAGGAGATATTTTCCTTTTCCATTTTNTTCCAAACATAATTTCTAATCTCTTCTTTTGATTTCATATAATTCCAATTTCTTTTGCAATTAGCGCTGCTTCAGTTCTATCTCTTGCACCAATTTTTTGTAAAATAATAGTTACATAATTTTTAACAGTTCCCACAGAAAGATTTAATTTATCTGCAATATCTTGATTAGTGTATCCTTTTGAAATAAGTTTTAAAATTTCCAATTCTCTTAAACTTAATTCTTCAATTAAAGCTTCTTTTTTAATTTGAGGTTTTTCTATTTTTGATAGTTCTGACAAAATTTTTTTTGTTATTGATGGTTCAATAAGTGCACCACCTTCATAAACAATTCTTATTGTTTCAGATAGTTTTTCTATTGAAATATCTTTCAATATATATCCTAAAGCACCACTTTTGAGTCCATCATAAACATATTGATCATCATCAAATGTTGTAAGAATTATTATTTTTGCTTGAGAGTCAACCTCTTTAATTTTTTTTATTGCTTCAACTCCATTCATAACTGGCATTTGAATGTCCATTAAAACAATGTCAGGTTTAAGTTTTATGTATAATTCGTATGCTTCTTTTCCATTAGATGCTTCGCCTATAACACAAAATCCATCTTCCATTTGAAGAAGAGCTTTCAAACCTTCTCTAATTAATTTTTGGTCATCAACTATTAAAATTTTTATCTTTTCATTCAAATTACCCACCTCACTTTACAGGAAGAGAAAATATAATTCTTGCTCCTCCATCATCTCTATTTTCAAAAATTGCATTTCCATTAAAAATCTTCGCTCTCTCCTTAATTCCTTTTAACCCAAATGAATCTTCTTTTATTTCTTTAGGAAAACCAACTCCATTATCTTCAATTGTAAGTATAAAATTATCACTTATTTTTTCAAATTTTATCCAAACTTCATTTGCATTTGAGTGCTTTTCAATATTTGTTAATGCTTCCTGACAAACCCTTAAAAAAGTAATTTTATAATCACTTGATAAATCTTTTACATTTTTATTAATTTCAAGATTAATTTTGATGTTTTTTAGTTTAGCAAAATTTTCTATTAAACTTTTTATTGATTCTTCAATAGGAATATCAAACTCAATAGGTTTTCTTAATGTTTTAACAACATCTCTTAATTCTTCAAGTGATTTTTTAATCTCTTGTTTAATTGTTTCAATTATCTTTAAACTCTCTTCCTGATTTTCTTTAAAAATTTTTTTAAGAATTTCAAGTTGAAGAGAAACAGTAATAAGGTGGTGCCCAATTGAATCATGCATCTCTCTTGATAATCTATTTCTTTCTTCAATTAGTGTAAGTTGTTCAACTTTTGATGCATATTCTTTTAATTTTTCATTTGTAAATTTTAATTCTTCAAGAAGTGCCTCTTGTTGTCTTTTTGNTTCAATAGCAACAGATAAAGCATAACCGAAACCTCCAAAGAAAAGTGAGCCTGCACCATAAAGAAGTCCAAAAAGTATTCCTTGATATAATCCAAGTTGATATGAAAAGACAATAAAAGATATTAATGAAAATATTATTATCCAAATAACCCCATTTTTTAATGAAAGTTCCATTACAGCAAAAACACTTAAAACAAAAAATAGATAAGGGAAAATTCCCCAATTAATATTAAGAATTAAAGGTATTAAAATTATTATTGTTTCAACAAAAATAAATAAATTTAAATAAAATTTTGATTTTTCTATTTTAGGAAGATAGAATCTCCAAATAATTGTGAATAAAGCCATAATTATAACACTAATCAATTTATCTTTACTGCTTTTAACAACATTTACTTGCAATATTGTAAATATTAGAATTGTTATATATGCAATTAAATTAGTTATTTTATCTATTTTTCCAGATTCTTCCTCTTTTCTTTTTTCCATTATAACCTCATAGGACTTATTAAAATTATACCTTCTTTTTCTCTTTTCTCGATTTTAAAATCATAATTATTATCATACCTAAAAGGGATAACCATCCTATGTAATCTCCAAGAAAAATTTGTGGTGTTTTATCTGTTCCAAGAGGAACATCTGTTACTAAAACTTTTCTTACTCCATCTTTATTAATACTTTTTTCTAAAATTCTTCCAAATGGATCTAAAATCGCTGAGTCAAAAGCCCATTCACTTTTAACAATTGAAACACCATTTTCGACTGCTCTAAATACTGCATGAGTATAATGTTTATAAGCAATTTCTGGCCAATCTGCAGATGGAGCGAAAATAATTTGGGCACCATTTTTTACAACCTTTCTTGCTGTATCAGTAAAATCTAAATCATAACAAATTATTGTTCCAAAATTTCCAAATTTTGTTTTATAAACTGGATATGTTCCACGAGTTATACTAGTTTCACCTGCAAAAACAACTGGGTGGTCTTTACCAAAAACTCCTAAAAACTCACCTTCTGGTGATAAAATTGTTACTTCATTTCTATATCCTTTTTCTTCCATAACTCCATAAGGAATAACAAGATAAATTTCAAGTTCTTTTGTCAAATTTTTAAATATTTCACTATTTTCAACTTTTGGATCAAAACTTAAAGCACCTTCAGACCAAACTACAACTTGTGCTCCAAGTTCTTTTGCTTTTCTTGTATCCTCAATTAATCTTTTAAACCCCTCTTCCTTAAATTTTTCAAACTCTTCTTGAGTATAATTTCCACTCCATAAATTTTTAAGTGAAATCATATCAAATGGGTTTGTTTGTGTTATTCCAACTCTTATTTTTTCAACATTAGGTTTCTTAAATAAACTTAAACTTAAAACTCCCCAAAAAATTAAAACAATTAGAGATAAGGAAACCCACTTTTTAATAAAAGAAAAAGGAACTTCAATAAGCTTTTCATTTAATCTCCATTTATTATTTAATAATTTAATTACAAGTAAACCTAATGAAAAATTAATTAGAGTTATTAAAACTCCTAATCCAAAAATACCAAATATTTTAATTGGTTGTATAAACCAAGGTTGATTGTAAAAAGAATAAGCAAGAAAAGCCCAAGTCCCAAACGCTGGTATAAAGGTTCTTATCAACTCAACTCCAACCCATGAAAAAACTCCATCAAGAACGAAATACTTAAAATTTGTCTTTTCATCACTTTTTCTTAAGTTTTTATCAATAAAGAAAACTAAAACACCAATAATCAATGGAAGGTATTTCATATACCATGCTTTTGGTCCAAACCCTGAAAAAAGACCATATAGG